>DASWGU010000235.1:0-22537 GCA_036393555.1 Gemmatimonadaceae bacterium | reverse complement strand
CGACGGGATTCGTGGAGCGGCCTCCTCGGGGACGCGTATCACCTTTGCCGCCGGCCCCGGGCGCCTGCCGTGGACGCCCGTGCCGGTGCCTGACGAGTTCTTCACCCTGCCCCAGGGTGCGGGAGTCCTGGGAGAGTACTTCGACAACAACCGGCTGGCCGGTACGCCCCGACTCGTCCGCACCGACCGGCGCATTGATTTCCGGTGGACGCTGAACTCTCCGGGGCGTGGCATCCCCTTCGACTGGTACTCCGCGCGCTGGACCGGAACCCTGCGCGTCCCGGAGGGCGGGGTGCGGCGGATCGGCGTCGAGGGCAATGACGGCTACCGGCTATGGATCGACGGCGCCCTCATCATCGACAACTGGCGCAAGCAATCGTATGGCACCACGATGGTCGACGCCGAGCTGACGCCCGGTACGCACGACCTGCGGCTGGAGTACTTCGAGAGCACCGGCAACGCCCGCCTGCGCCTCGTCTGGGATCATGCCGCGCCTGACGAGTCGGGCGCGCGCATCACCGAGGCTGTCGCGGCGGCACGCGCCAGCGACGTGGTCGTGGTGGTCGCCGGTGTCGAGGAGGGCGAGTTCCGCGATCGGGCGCGACTCGCGCTCCCCGGCCGGCAACCGGAACTCATCGAGGCGGTGGCCGCGACGGGAAAGCCGGTCGTCGTCGTCATCGTGGGCGGGAGCGCCGTCACCATGTCGCGCTGGATCGACCGGGTCGGTGCGGTCCTCATGGCGTGGTATCCAGGCGAACAGGGCGGCGGCGCGGTGGCCCGCGTTCTCTTCGGCGACGTGTCACCGTCCGGCCGGCTGCCGATCACGTTCCCGGTCGAGGAGGGACAGCTTCCGCTGGTCTACAACCACAAGCCCACCGGCCGCGGCGACGACTATGTGGACCTCACCGGTCAACCACTGTTCCCGTTCGGCTTCGGACTGAGCTATACGACGTTCGAGTACGACTCGCTGCGGATCGATCCGGACAGCATCCACCCGACGGACACCGTACGGGTGAGCTTCGTGCTGCGCAACGCGGGCACGCGGGCCGGGCATGAGGTCGCGCAACTGTACATCCGTGACGTGCTGGCACAGGTTGGACGGCCCGTGCAGGAGCTGAAAGCTTTCCTACGCGTGCACCTGCAGCCTGGGGAGTCCCGCCGCGTGGAACTCCCCCTCAGCGCGTTCCAGGCGTTCCAGTTTCGTGATATCGCCGGCCGACGGGCGATCGAGAATGGCGCCATCCGGATCATGGTGGGCGCGTCGTCACGGGATATCCGGCTGCGGGGCCATGTCGAGCTTTGGTAGATCGTCAGTCATCAGCGTCAGCGTCAGTCGTCAGTCGTCAGTCGTCAGTCGTCAGTCGTCAGTCGTCAGTCGTCAGTCGTCAGTCGTTGTAGCTACGCCATCTCACGGACGAGGCTGAATCATGAGCACGGGTGAATTCGAGAACTCCGGTATGGACGGCGATGCGAGTCCGGCAACCGCTGCGGGCCTTGACCGCCGCGGCTTCATGCGCACCGCCATCGTCGCGGCCGCAACGGCCGGACTGGGGACCACCGTCGAGGCGCAGGGAGGCGGACGCGCCAACCAGCCACCGCCTCCACCGTTAGGCAATGGCGAACCGCCCGCCGTCGTCTTCCAGCCCTATCCCGGCGGCACCGGCGCCTACCTGGAGAAGCTCGGCCGCGAGCGTGGCTTCGCCGCCTTCGAGCGCGCCACCTTCACCGTCGAGCCGTGGACCGGACCGGTTCCGGCTTCCGAGCATGAGCTGGTCTACCTGCCGGCCCATCGCCTCGCGGCATTGATCCAGTCACGCCGTCTGTCGGCCGTCCAGGTCACCGAGGCGTACCTCACTCGACTCAAGCGCCTCGACCCGACTCTGCTCTGCGCCGTGTCCATCCTCGAAGGACAGGCCCGCGAGGCCGCGCAGCAGGCCGACGCGGAGATTCGCGAAGGACGGTATCGCGGCCCGCTCCACGGGGTCCCATTTGGCATCAAGGATCTCTTCGCCGTAAAAGGCACGCGCACCACCTGGGGTTCCAAGGCGCACCAGGACCAGGTCATTGACGTCGACTCCGAGGTCTATGTCCGGCTGCGCGACGCCGGCGCGATCCTCATCGCCAAGCTCGCCACCGGCCTGTTCGCACAGGGAGACAACTGGTATCGCGGACAGACGAAGAACCCGTGGAACATCACCCAGGGATCCAGCGGTTCATCGGCGGGTCCCGGCTCGGCGACCGCCGCCGGCTGCGTCGCGTTCGGCATCGGGACCGAGACGCAGGGTTCGATCGTGTCGCCTACCATCCGGAACGGACTGAGTGCCCTGCGACCGACCTTCGGTCGCGCCAGTCGCTTCGGTGGCATGGTGCTGGCGTGGTCCATGGACAAGGTGGGACCCATGTGCCGCACGGTAGAGGACTGCGCCATGGTCTTCAATACGATCCATGGCGCCGATGAGAAGGACCCGGCCACCGTCACCGCTCCTTTCCACTTCGACCGCGACGCTGACCTGTCCAAGTACCGCATCGGCTTCGACGCCAACTCACCCGAGCCGGTCGTGGCAAAACTGCGCGAACTCGGCGCCCAGATGAAGGAGATGCCACCGCGACCGTCCACGGGGAACATCAGTGGGCTTGGGGTCGAGTCGGCGGCCGCGTTCGACATGTACGTTTCAACGTTGCCGCCGCAGTACGTCGATTCAGTGCTCGCCGCGGCCGGACGCGGTCGAGGCGGCGGGGGCGCGGCCCGCGGTGCAACGCCGGACACCGGACGTGGGCGCGGAGCCGGAGCCACCGCGGCGCGCGGACGCGGACGCGGACCCGCAGGCGACAACAGTCCAGCCTGGGCCGCCACGCGTTTCGCGCGCGGCCGCTCCACCCCGGCGCTGGACTACATGCAGGGCCAGCGGCGCCGGTACCTCCTGATTCACCAGATGGCCGAGCTGATGAAGGACGTGGACATGTACGTCAGCGGCAACGGCGACGTGGGGCTGACCAACCAGACCGGCCATCCCGCAGCCGTGTTCCCCTGGCGCATGACCGAAGGTGAGCATCCCCAGCCGCAGTGCACCACGCTCATCGGCGCGCTCTTCGCCGACGACGCCATTCTGTCCGTGGCGCACGCCTACCAGAAGTCCACGAACTGGCACGAACAGCATCCCCGACTCTGACATCCCTTTTGCCCCGTGATCGCTGATCGCCAGGCTGCTCGCTGACTCAGCATATCCTCGGTAACTGGTCGCCCGGCAGCATGTCCACCACGCGGCGCGATCCGATCCGGGTACGCAGCACTACCAGACCGGCATGGTCCGCCACCGCCTCGCCGGCAATGGTAGCGTTAGCGCCTAACGGATGGGATCGCAGCGCCGCCAGGGCTTCTTCGGCCCGGTCGCGAGCGACAAACGCCGTGAGGACGCCTTCGTTGGCCACATAGAGCGGATCCAGGCCCAGCATCTCGCACGCCGCCGCCACGGGATCCGGTATCAGGAGCCCCGCCTCGTGCAGCAACACGCCGACGCGTGACGCGGCCGCGATTTCGTTCAGCGCGCTGGCCAGGCCGCCGCGGGTGGGATCGCGCAGGGCACGCACCGCCCGCGCCAGGTCCCCCCGCAGGAGGTCCACCAGTGGCACCAGCGACGCGCTGTCGCTCTCGATCTGCGCCTCGAAAGCCAGGCCTTCCCGCGCCGCCATGATGGCCATGCCGTGCCGGGCAATGGGCGCGCTCACGATCAGCACGTCGCCCGGCCGCACGGCGTCGGGACTCGGTCGCAGGACGGGATCCAGCTCACCGATACCGGTCGTGTTCAGGTACAAGCCGTCCGCACGCCCGCGTTCCACGACCTTGGTGTCGCCCGTGATCACGGGCACCGCAGCCAGATCCGCTGCGGCCGCCATCGCGGCTACCACGCGGTCCAGCGCGTCCAGGGAGAGCCCTTCCTCCAGCACGAAGCCCGCCGACAGATAGCGGGGCCTGGCGCCCATCATCGCAATGTCGTTCAGCGTGCCGTGCACGGCCAGCGAGCCAATGTTGCCGCCGGGGAACTCGATGGGGCTCACGACGAAGGTGTCAGTCGATACGGCGATCTGCCCGGTGGCAACGGGAACCACCGCGGCGTCGCCCAGCCGCCGGAGCGCGGCGTTGTCCAGCAAGGGCATGAAGCGGTCGCGCAGCAGCGCCGCGCTCATCTTCCCGCCCGATCCATGGCCAAGCTGGACCCGCTCGACCTCGGCGATGGGCAGCGGGCAGGCAGGGCCGGCGGCCAGCGATGAGGCAGTCATCGGGGAACCTCCGGGACGGGGACCGTGACGAGTGAATCATCAGTCGTCAGTCGGGAGTCGTCAGTCGTCAGTGGTGAGTCGTCAGTCGTCAGTGGTGAGTCGTCAGTCGTCAGTGAGTCGCTTTCCGCACTTCCCCACTCTGCTCTCGGTGTGGCTCCAACCTCTCTCCTCAACCTGCCGTAGTTGTAGTACGCGGCGCACGCTCCCTCGCTCGACACCATCGGAGCGCCTAACGGTCGCTCCGGCGTGCACGAGGAGCCGAAGGCCGGGCACTGGAACGGTTTGAGCTGTCCCCTCAGCACATCACCCGCGTGGCACTCGGCCGGCTCGTCCACCATGATGTCCTGCAGCCCGAAGCGAAACTCCGCGTCGAAATCGGCGAACTCGGGCCGCAGGGCGAGCCCCGACCCGGGAATCTCGCCGATCCCCCGCCACTTGCGGTTCACCAGCTCGAAGACCTGTTCCACCAGCGAGCGGGCCGGGACGGTTCCCTCACGCCGCACGGACCGCACATACTGATTCTCTACCTCCGCGCGACCCTGTTCCAACTGCGTCACCGCCAGGAGGATGCCTTCCATGATGTCCACCGGCTCGAAGCCGGTGACGATGATCGGGACGCGATAGCGCGCAGCAATCGGCTCGTACTCGGTCCACCCCATGACCGTGCAGACGTGGCCCGCGGCAAGGAACCCCTGCACGCGATTGTCCGGCGAATCGAGGATGGCCATCATCGCCGGTGGCACGGTCACGTGCGACACCAGCACGCTGAAGTTCTTCACCCCGAGTTCCTTTGCCCGCCAGACCGCCATGGCGTTCGCGGGGGCCGTGGTCTCGAAACCGACGGCAAAGAACACGACTTGCTTGTCCGGGTTGCGCGTCGCCAGCGCCAGGGCATCAAGCGGGGAATACACAACCCGCACCTGCCCACCCCTGGCACGGACCTGCTGCAGGTCGCAGTCGCTCCCCGGTACACGCAGCATGTCTCCGAAGGACGTGAAAATCACCCGTGGATCCTGCGCCAGGCGCAGCGCCTTGTCGATCTGCTCCAGCGGCGTCACGCAGACGGGGCACCCCGGGCCGTGGATCATCTCGACACAGTCATCCAGCAGCTCGTCCAGCCCCTGCTTCACGATCGTGTGGGTCTGGCCGCCACAGACCTCCATCAGCACCCAGGGGCGTGTTGCGGTCGCGCGTATCCTCTCTCCCAGGCCGCGGACCAGCGCGGCGTCGCGGTACTCATCGAGGTACTTCATCCCCCGGTCTCCCGCGCCGCCGCGGCGGGATCGGCCGGCGATCCCAGCATCGACATGCCCTGGTCCGCCACTTCCCGCATCCAGTCCAGCTCGTCCAGCTGGCTCATCTCGCGGAGCACTTCGTATGTGCGCCGCGCCTCTGCCTCGTCCACGCGGGAGATGGCAAAGCCCACGTGGACGATGACGTAGTCACCCACGTTCGCCTCGTCGGCGACGTAGGCGAGGCAGCACTCCCGCCGCACGCCGCCGAAGTCCACCACCCCCATGGGAAGTCCGCGGTCGTCACGACGATCCACGATCCGTCCTGGAATACCCAGACACATGTCGCTAGCCTCCCTCTGCAGTTGCCATGATTCCCGTTGGTACGGCGGACGGCAGCCCCGTGAGTACGGCTGCCCCGATGGCCGCCTGCCCCAGACTGACCGCGCCATCGTTGGGGCCCAGGCGCCGAGGCAGCAACACCGTGTGCCCGTCTCGCTCCAGGCGCCGGCCAAGTCCCGCCAGGAGTCGGGCGTTCTGGAAGCATCCGCCTGCCAGCACCACGGTATCGCAGCCGGTATCCTCGACCGCATGCCGGACCAGCTCGGCCGTCGCGTGCACCACGGTGTCGTGGAACGACGCCGCCAGGCTGGCGGGGGCCTCGCCGAGCAGCAGGCGCTCACCCAGCGTCACGAGGAGCGGCACGGCGTCCAGCTCGCGCACCCCATCGGGCTTTCTCGTTATGCAGAACGGCAGGATGACGCCGGGCAGGTCACCGGCCAGCGCCTCCAGGGCCATGGCCGCGTCGCCCTCGAAGCGTGACACCGAGCGCACGGCCAGCACGGCCGCCGCCGCGTCGAATAACCGCCCCATGCTCGATGCCGGCGGTGCGTTCACCTGGCGCTCCAGTTGGCGCGCGACGAGGCCGACGAGCAGCGAGTCGATTCCCGACGTGACACGCCGTAACGTCTCGCCCGCCTCCGGCACGGCGGCGAGATAGCCCATCGCGGACCGCCACGGTGCCCGGGCCGCCGCGTCTCCCCCGGGAAGCGGTGCGTACCGGAGGTGAGCCAGTCGCCGATAGGCGGAGAGGTCGGCATGCAGCAACTCCGCACCCCACGTCGCACCGTCGTCGCCATACCCGGTGCCGTCGTACGCCACGCCTATCACCGGCTCGACACGACCGTGCTCGGCCATGACAGCCGCCACGTGCGCGTGATGGTGCTGGACAGCAGCGATCATCGGGAGTCCCGAGTCGAGCGCCAGGCGCGTGGACAGGTATCCCGGATGCAGGTCGCGCACCACACCTTCGGGGCGGATCCGGAAGAGGGCTTCGAACTTCCGGAGGGACGCGGTGAAGTGCTCGACGGTCTCCAGGTTCTCCAGATCGCCGATATGCTGCGAAACGTGCGCCCGCCGTCCGCTCAACAGCGTGAACGTGTTCTTGAGATGGGGGCCGACGGCCAGGAGTGGACGCGTCGACTCGATCGGGATGTCGATCGGAAGTGGTGCATACCCGCGTGCCCGTCGCAGAAAGACCGGCGCCCCGTGTACGACACGGATCACGGAGTCGTCATAGCGAGCGACGATGTCGCGGTCGTGCAGCAGCCAGGCGTCCGCGATGTCCCCGAGGCGAATCAGGGCTTCGTCGTTTCCCGTTGCGATCGGCTCGTCCGTGAGGTTGCCGCTGGTCATGACCAACGGCCGGTCCACCGCCTCCAGCAGGAGGTGATGCAGCGGCGTGTAGGCGATCATCACGCCGATGTGCGCCAATCCCGGAGCGACGGAGGGCGCGATCCACTGCGTCGCGGCACGTTCGTCCGTGCCGCCTCGCGCGTGCTGAGTCCCGATCGGCAACAGCACAATGGGCCGCTGCGCCGATGTCAGCGACCGGTGTTCCATTTCGCCCACCGAGCCGACCCGCCCGGCTGCGCTGATGTCCCGAACCATCACGGCCAGGGGTTTCGCTTCACGTTGCTTGCGGGTACGCAGCCGCTGCACCGCCTCTTCGTTGGTCGCGTCGGTGGCGAGGTGAAAACCACCCAGCCCGCGGATGGCGACGATGCCTCCATTGCGCAGCACCGTGGCGGCGGCGAGGACTGCATCGTAGCCGGTGGGCACTGGCCCGCAGTCGTCCAGGCGCCTGAACCAGAGACGCGGGCCGCAGACAGGGCAACTGTTGGTTTCCGAGTGATACCGCCGGTCGCCCGGCGCGGCGTACTCGGTGCTGCACGATGGACACTGCGCGAACGCTTTCATGCTCGTCCGCTGGCGATCGTACGGCATCGCCTCGATCACCGTGAAGCGCGGGCCGCAGTCGGTACAGGTGATGAATGCGTACCGATAGCGGCGATCCGCCGGGTCATTCATCTCGCGCAGGCAGGCGTCGCACGTGGCGACGTCGGGCGACACCGGCTGGCGCCCGTCCGATGTGGTCGCACTGGCTTCGACGGCGAAGTGCACAGCACCCGTGCACGCCACGCTGCGACGGTCGATCGACTCGATCAGCGCCAGGACGGGCGGCTCGCGACGGAGCGCGTCCACAAACGAGTCGATGGCCGATTCGTCACCTTCGACGTGGATCTCCACGAGTTCGCTGGTGTTCCGCACCCATCCCGCCAGTCCGTGCCGCGCCGCCGACCGATGCACGAAGGGACGAAAGCCGACGCCCTGCACAAGGCCGGTCACGCGCAACCTGGCGGCGGCCATCGTCGTCGTCACAGCGGCGCCTCCGTCGGTCTCACGCCGGCACCGGGCGAAGAACCTGTGACCGCAGAAAGTCCATCCACTCGCTCAACCCGCGACCCGTCAGCGCCGAGGTATGGAAAAACCGGAGACCCGGGTTCACTTCCAGCGCCATCGAGACCGCCCGCTCCACATCGAACGGAACGTGGGGCAGCAGGTCGATCTTGTTCAGCACCGCATACGTCGATTCGCGGAACATCTTGGGGTACTTCAGCGGCTTGTCCTCGCCCTCGGTGACCGAGAAGACCACGATCTTGGCGGTCTCCCCCAGGTCCCAGCTGGCCGGGCACACGAGATTGCCGACGTTCTCGATGAACAGCATCCGTGTCTGATCGAGGTCGATCGCCGCCAGCGAATCGAGAACCTGGCGCGCGTCCAGGTGACACGCTCCACCGGTCACCACTGCCTGCACCAGGCGGTTGGTCCGTCTGGCCAGCCGCTCGGCATCGTTCTGCGTCTGCACGTCGCCCGTGACCACCGCGATGCCCAGTTCCTCACCTAACGCGTCGAGCGTGCGCTCCAGCAGCGCGGTCTTGCCTGCCCCGGGAGACGACACCAGGTTGAAGGCCGGCACGCCGTGTGCTGCCAGGCGCTGGCGCACTTCAGCCGCGAGTTCGTCGTTCCTGGCCATGACGCGCTCCCGCACGTCAATTGTCCGGATTGCCATCGTCCACCTCGAGGTAGTCGACGCGCAGGACGTCGCCAGCGCATCGGGTCACTTGAGAGCGCGCCTCACCGAACGGCGGCTGCGACAGAAGGGCGTCCAGGCAGAACTCGAGATTGGCCGCCTCCAGGCCGGCGTCGTCGCCCACCTGCAGCCCTATGACACGAAGGCGGCCAGACCCGTCGGATCCCAGCCGCTCCTCGGCCATGCGACAGACCTCCAGGGCAACACTCAGTTCATGCACGTACCGCTCCAGCCATGGGGAAGCAATCGACCCCCCAGCCCGACAACGTCCGGGCCGCTGCCTCGACCAGGTCGCCGATTCGTGCTTCCACGACCGGGCTCAGTTGCGTCGACATCTCGATCCGGAGAGGCTGCAGTCCGATCGCCACGAGCTCTCGGGGCAGCGTGCCCCTCAACTGCGACAGCGCCAGTACCTCGCGAAGGTCGATCTGGTGCGGCGACAGCCTGGTCGCGAGGAACCTTGGCACTTCCAGGTCGCGCAGTGTCGCCAGGGTGCCGGGCGCCGACCCCGTTTCGATCGCATCCAGCACCAGCAACTGGTCCGCGCTCTCGATGATGGGCAGGAGGTTCATCCCCCAGGTCCCGCCGTCCACCAGTTCCACGTCCGGCGGAATGAACCACTCGTCCTGCAGCCGAGCCAACGCGGCCAGTCCGACACCGTCGTCGGCCATGAGTATGTTTCCGAGACCGAGAACCACGATCGGGCGCTCCTCACGATTCCGCATCGATGTACTCCTCCTCAGTACGCACGAACCGTCCCCCGCTCACGATCGACGAGATCGTGCCCGTGCGCTCCAGCGCGTCCGCTCGCAGCGCCAGGTAAAGGTGGATCGGAATGAAGATCAGGAAGATCCAGGTCAGCACGTGATGGATGAACCGCACGATCTGCTGCCCGCCGACCAGCGTGTTCACCCAGTTGAAGCTCGTGTAGATCAGACCGCCCGGGTTCGAGGTTCCGTACATTGCGAAGCCGGTGACGACCATGACCGCCGCGATCAGGTAGACCCCCGTATAGGCAAACTGCTGCAGCGGATTGTGTCCCAGGTACTTCGGCGCTTTCTCGGGCTCGATCATGAGATAGAACTTCACCATCCTGAACAGGTTGGCGAGGTCGCGCCTGCGCACGGGGAAGAGTGCACCCACCCGCTCGAAACGATTCCCCATGAAGAGCCAGTAGACTCTCACGATGGCCGTCATCACGAGCACGGCGGCGGACAGGAAGTGCACGAAGCGCACCCAGCCCATGAGGTACGCGGAGCCCGGGTCGCCCGACGCCACGAAGTACGGCTTGCCGATGAACAGCCCGGTCACGGCCAGCAGCACGATGCAGATTGCGGCGATCCAGTGCATGAAGCGCAGGGGTCGCTCCCAGAGGTACACCCACTCGTATTCGCCGGACGGCGGCGGGATCCGCCGGGCGAAGTCCAGTGTGCCGACCCGGATCGGCGGCCGGTGCTGGCGCGGCGCCGGCTGCGAGGGAGCCGTCATAGCACCTTCACCTCCGTCACCGTGTTCCCTTCGGCGTCCAGCACATGCACGCCGCAGGCAATGCACGGATCGAACGAATGGATCGTGCGGAGAATTTCGATGGGACGCTCCGGATCGACCAGCGGGTGATTGTCCGTCAGCGCCGCCTCATACGGGCCCATCTGCCCCAGTGGGTCGCGCGGGCCGGCATTCCACGTGCTCGGCACCACGCACTGGTAGCGGGAGATCTTGCCGTCCTCGATCTGCACCCAGTGTCCCAGGGCGCCTCGCGGCGCGTCCAGGAATCCGTATCCCTGCGCCCGTGCCGGCCAGCTTTCCGGCTCCCACTTTTCCTGCGAGAAGGTCTGCGTGTCGCCGGACCTGATCCGGCTGACCAGCGAGTCGTACCAGGTGTTCATCCGTCTGGCGAGCAGCACCGTCTCGGCACCGCGTGCCGCGGTGCGGCCCAGCGTGGAGAAGAGCGCCGACGCCCCGACCCCCAGCTTCCCCAGCGCCTCGCCAATGATCGCCCTGGCTTCCTCGTGGCCTGCGGCGTATGCGACCAGCATCCGGGCCAGGGGTCCCACCTCCATCGGCTTCCCGTCATAGCGCGGCGATTTCAGCCAGGAGTACTTCTTCTCCTCCTGCAGGAACGTCCATGGCGTCGGCGGTCCGGCGTATCTCGGCGTCGTCTCCCCTTCATATGGATGCAGCGCCGCGTCGTCGCCCTGAGCGTACTCGTACCACGAACTGGTGATGTACTCCGCCACCTTGGCGGGATCGTAGGGGTGGACCGTGGACAGGTCGCGATCGAGGATGATCCCGCGCGGCAGGTACAGCTTGTCGACTTCGTCGATGTTGCCTTCGGGAAACTCGCCGCAGGCAAGATAGTTCCGAACACCGCCACCTATCGACGCCCACTCCTTGTAGAACGAGGCGATGGCCAGCAGGTCCGGCCAGTAGACCTGCTCCACGAAGCGCTGCGCTCGCGTGATCATGTCGCGGATGTCGGTCAGCCGCTCGGCGTTGATCGTCGCGGTGCTGTCGAGGTTGATGGCCGAGGCCATGCCGCCGACCAGAAAGTTCGGGTGCGGGTTCTTCCCGCCGAAGATGGTATGCAGGCGGATGACGTCCCGCTGCCAGTCCAGAGCCTCCAGGTAGTGCGCTACCGCCATGAGGTTGGCTTCCGGCGGCAGCTTGTAGGCGGGATGCCCCCAGTATCCGTTCGTGAAAATGCCGAGCTGTCCCGACGACACGAATTTTGCCACCCGGTCCTTCACCTCTCGGAACCAGGTGGCAGAGTTGTTGGGCCATGGTGAGAGAGACGCTGCCAATCCCGCCGTTGCCGCCGGATCGGCCCGCAGGGCGCTGGTGACATCCACCCAGTCCAGCGCGTGCAGGTGGTAGAAGTGGATCACGTGGTCCTGCACGAACTGCATGCCGTGGATCAGGTTGCGAATGAGGTTTGCATTGGGTGGGACGCGGATGCCCAGCGCTTCCTCGACCGCGCGACACGATGCCACCGCGTGCACCACCGTGCATACGCCGCAGATCCGTTGCGTGTAGGCCCACGCATCGCGGGGGTCCCGTCCCTGCATGATGATCTCGATGCCGCGGAACTGGGTCGCGCTGGCCCAGGCGTTGGTGATCCTGCCGTTGTCCTGCTGCGCTTCGATGCGAAGGTGCCCCTCGATGCGCGTGATGGGATCGACGACGACTCTTGTAGCAGCCATGGCTTAGCCCTCCTGGGTGGGCGCGGACGGACCGGAACCTGACGCCGAGGCCGACTCATCCTTCCGCCGGTGTCTCAACTGGTACATTCCGGTGGCGGCGGCGTGGGCGACTACACCGGCCGCTGCGCCAACCGCCAGCGCCGCGCCGATCGTGTCGATCTTGCTCTCGATCCCGAAGCCGGCCACGTTGGGTAACCGGCCGTAGAACGGAGCCATGGTGTCCCAGAAATACGGCTCGGTGCAGCCGATGCACGGATGCCCCGCGCCAATCGGCCAGCTCGTCCTCGTGTTCCACTGGAAGATCGGGCATGGCGAAAACGTTGCAGGTCCCTTGCAGCCCACCTTGTAGAGGCACCATCCCTTGCGGGCAGCCTCGTCGTCGAACACCTCCACGTACTGACCGGCGTCGAAATGCGCCCGGCGCGGGCACTGGTCGTGGATCCGCTTGCCGTAGGCGAACAGCGGTCGTCCTTCGCTATCCAGCGCCGGGAGCCGACCGAACGTCAGGAAGTGCACGACCGTCGCGGTGATCACGTCGCCGATTGGCGGGCAGCCGGCGATGTTCACGACGGGCTTGTCGGTGATGATCCTGTTTATCCCCACGGCACCAGTCGGATTGGGCCGCGCCGCCTGCACGCTCCCGAAGTGGGCGCACGCCCCGACGGCGATCACCGCGGCGGCGTCCCGGGCCGCTTCCTCCAGGATCTCACGACCGGTTCGTCCGCCGATGGTCAGGTAGATTCCGTTCTCTTCCAGCGGAACCGATCCGGTCACGATGAGGATGTACTGCCCCTTGTTCGCCGTCATCGAATCGGCCAGTGCCCTCTCGACCGCCGCGCCGGCCCCCGCCATGAGGGTGTGCTGATAGTCGAGCGAGACGAGGTCGAGGACCAGGTCCCCGATGGTAGGCTCCGCAGTGCGTAGAGCGCTCTCAACGCATCCCGTGCACTCCTGCAATTGGAGCCAGATGACGCTGGGTCGCTTCATGGCCTGTAACTGCTGGGCGACCCGCGGCAGCATGGAGCTGCTCAGCCCGAGCACGGCACACATCGAGCTGCAGAACTCCAGGAAGTCGCGCCGGCTCACGCCGCGCTCCGTCAGGTGGTCGCCGAGTGACTCGCCGCCTACCCAGGGATGAGAGGTCGGGTAGTACATCCGCAGTCCCTCCAGTCGCGATGTCGATCGCGCGGTGAGGACCGATGTACAACAACCGCCGTCGCGGCGGCTTCCACCTGGCGCGATACGACACGATTCCGGCAGGTGAGGGCCGGGGCCAGAGGAAAACCCGCTGGTCCGTGCAGGGAATTACCCTACATTGAACGACGCAGGCCCGGCCGGCGACGCGTCACTCGCGCACACGCATCCCCCGGAGGGTGCCGATCATCCCCAGATCAGCAGGCCGAGGTACACCGCGTAGGCGGTGAGAAGAATCGTCCCGTCCACGCGGGTGATGTCGCGTCCGACACGCATCAACGGATAGATCCCTGCCGCTGCGCCGAGCGTCCACCATACGTCAGTGCGGAGGATTTCCGGATTTATGGGGACCGAAGTGGCGACCGCGGTCGTGCCTAGGATGCCCAGGATGTTGAAGATGTTCGATCCCAGGAGGTTCGCGACCGCGATGTCGGCATGCTTGCGCCGTGCCGCAGCGACCGACGCCGCCAGTTCCGGCGCGCTGGTTCCCGCGGCGACGATGGTGAGGCCGATGACCCGCTCCGTGATCCCAGCCAACCGGGCGAGTTGGACGGCGCCATCCACCAGGAGCTTCCCGCCCACGATGAGCGCAGCAATGCCCGTCAGGACCAACGCCGCTGACCGGATGATCCCCTTCGTCCCGGTCACCGCCGTAGCGACTTCTACGCCCTCCACGACAGCACGCAGCTCGGCGGACTTCACCTCACGCCTCGCCAGCCACACCGAGAAAGCAACGAATGCCGCCAGGCCCAGGACGAACACGGCTCCTTCCAGTCGATCGATGACACCATCGCGCATGACGACGATGGCCAGCGCACTCACGACGACCATGACCGGCCACTCGATCTTGACGGCGGTGCTGTGAACCGGGATGGGCGCCACGACCGCGGCGACGCCAAGGATGACCACGATATTGAAGATGTTGGAGCCGAGGACGTTGCCCACGCTGATGTCGGGCTGGCCCTGTACAGCGGCGAGTAGCGACACCACCAGTTCCGGCAGAGACGTCCCCAGCGCCACGACGGTGAGGCCGATGACGGCAGTCGTCAGGCCGGCGAGCTTCGCGATGGATACGGCGCCACGAATGAGGACGTCTCCTCCAACCGCGAGGATAACCAGCCCCCCGGCGATGAGCAGAATTGCGATGAGGAGTGCCAGCATACCCGGTGACTGTGGGAGGCGAACGGTGTCGGGCAGCTTACCGCTGGAGGCTGCCCCCCGCAATCAGCTGAACGCTCGTCCCGCGACGCGTCCCTCAACCCTTCGCCTCAGGCGGCCGGTCGGACATATTGAGAACCCAGCGATCCGGGATCAGCGATTCAGCGATTCAGCGATTCAGCGATTCAGCGATTCAGCATTCAGCATTCAGCATTCAGCATTCAAGCATTCAGCATTCAGCATTCAGCAATCAGCATTCAGCATCCAGCATCCAGCATCCAGCACCCAGCATCCAGCACCCAGCACCCAGCACCCAGCACCCAGCATCCAGCATCCAGCATCAAGCATCCAGCATCCAGCCTCCAGCACCCAGCACCCAGGACCCAGGACCCAGGACCCAGGACCCAGGACCCAGCCCCAGCATCCAGCATCAAGCATCCAGCATCCAGCATCCAGCATCCAGCATCCAGCACCCAGCACCCAGGACCCAGCACCCAGGACCCAGCACCCAGCCCCAGCCCCAGTACTAGCCAGCAGGACCAGCACCCAGCCCTCAGCACTCAGCGGACCAATGTCCCCCCCCCTCATCGGCGTCATCATGGGCTCGAAGACCGATTACGAGCACATGCAGCATGCCTGCGCCACGCTCGAGGAACTCGGCGTCCCGTTCGAGACGCGCATCGTCTCGGCGCACCGCACGCCCGACTGGATGTTCGAGTACGCCAGCGGAGCCGAGGACCGCGGACTGATGGTGATCATCGCGGCCGCGGGCGGCGCGGCTCACCTGCCGGGGATGACCGCGTCGAAGACCCTCGTGCCCGTCCTTGGCGTCCCCATGCCGGTCACCGCACTGCAGGGACAGGACGCCCTGCTGTCCATCGTGCAGATGCCCGCCGGGGTGCCGGTGGGAACGCTCGCGATCGGAAAGCCCGGAGCGATCAACGCCGCGATCCTCGCCGCGGAGATCGTCGCGTTGCGGCATCCCGAGGTGCGGGATCGCCTGCGCTCCTGGCGGGCATCGCGGCGCGACGAGGTCCTGGGACAGGCCATCCCGTGAGGGTTGTTCCACCGGGATCGATCATCGGCCTGCTGGGCGGTGGTCAGCTCGGCCGCATGACTGGACTGGCAGCGCGTTCGATGGGGTACGACGTCCACGTGCTCGACCCGGACGAGCAGTGTCCCGCGAGGGCGATTGCCAGCCGGACGATCACCGCGTCGTTTCGCGACGCAGCGGCTGCCGCCGATCTCGCCGCGGGCGTTGACGTGGTCACCCTGGAGATCGAGCAGATCGGCGCGGACGCGCTCGCCGCCGTAGCCGCCCGACGGCCGCTCCATCCTGGCGCGGACGCGGTCATTGTCGTCCAGGATCGCCTCAGGCAGCGCGAATGGCTGGACGCACACGGCTTCCCGGTCGGTCCGTGGCGCGCCGCCCGCACTGAAGCGGACGCCACATCGGCCGTCGCGGAGCTGGGCCGATCGGTCCTGAAGAAGCCCGTGGGTGGCTACGACGGCCGGGGCCAGGCTCGGGTCGGCGTGGCGACGGAAGCGGCCGGCGCATGGCATTCGTTAGGTGCCACGCCCGCGCTCGTGGAGCAATTTCTCGATCTCGAGCGGGAGTTTTCCGTCCTGGTTGCCCGACGCGAGGACGGTGCCGTCGCCACCTATGCCCCCGCCATCAACCACCACGAGGATGGCATCCTCGACTGGTCCGCCTGGCCGGCGTCCCTTCCTCCCGACGTCTCGCACCAGGCCATGCGCGTCGCTGAGGGCATTGCCGGCCAGCTCGACATCGTGGGACTGATCGCCGTAGAGATGTTCCTGGTGCGAGACGGCCGCGTGCTCGTCAATGAGCTGGCGCCGCGGCCGCACAACTCCTATCACCATACCGAGCGCGCGGCGTCCACCAGCCAGTTCGAGCAGTTCGTGCGGGCCGTGTGCGGGCTGCCTCTCGGTTCCGTCGATGTCATTCGCCCCGGCGCGATCGCCAATCTGCTGGGTGATCTGTGGCACCACGGACCGCCGGATTTCGCGTCCGCGCTGTCGATCCCTGATGTCCGCCTGCACCTCTATGGCAAGACGGCGGCGCGACCGGGCCGGAAGATGGGCCACCTGTCCGCGTTAGGCGACACGCCGGAGGACGCCCGCGACAAGGTGCTGGCCGCGCGGCGTCATCTCGAGCAACCTCGGCCCCTCGTGTGAAGGAAGACCGGCACCGCACGCCTCGGTCCCCGTCGCGCGCTGCCGTCCATCCTATCCGGCGACCGCCTCGATGCCACCGAAGCGGCGCGTGCGGGACGCATACTCCGCCAGCGCGGCGTCGAAGTCGTGCATGGTGTACTCGGGCCACATCCGCCACGAGAACACCAGCTCCGCGTAGGCACACTCCCACAGCAGGAAATCGCTCAGGCGCTGCTCGCCCCCGGTCCGGATCAGCAGGTCGACGTCGGGAACGTCGCCCACGTCGTTCGACACGGTTGCCATCGCCATCGCGAAGGAATCGCGGCACACCGCGTTCCGGCGTGACGCCCGTGCCGCGCGCAGAATGACGTCACGTGAGGAATAATCCACCGCCAACCGGAGTCGCATTGCCGTGCCGTCCCCGGTCACCCGCTCGGCCTCCTGTATCTGTCGGCTCAACGTGGACGGCAATCGGTCCCTGCGCCCGATGACGCTCAGGCGGATTCCGTTCTCCACGCAACGCGGTACCTCGGCCGCCAGGTAGCGGCGGAAGAGCGCCATGAGCGCGCTGGTCTCCTCCTCAGGACGGCGCCAGTTGTCCGATGAGAACGCGTACAGCGTGAGGAACGGGATGCCGACGCGCCGCGAGTGCTCCACGATTCGACGAACCGCCTTCGCGCCGGCGAGATGGCCGGCCGCGCGCGAGCGGCCACGGCTCACCGCCCACCGCCCATTCCCGTCCATGATGATCGCCACGTGGCACGGCAACCGCGTGTCATCCGCGATCGGCAGGACGGTGGCTATGCGCTCTGCCGCCTTCATACGGAGATCATCCATCCCGTTTCCGGAGACCTGTGAACCTGCGACCTCTCCTGTTTGACCTCCGACCTCGAACCTCTGATCTCTGACCGCCGACCTCATTTGGCCCTCGCGGAGCGGATGATGGCCTCCATGTGGTCCAGGTAACGCTCCAGGGCCCGGCGACCACTCGCTGTGAGGGTATACTCGGTCTTCGGCAGCCGTCCCTCGAAGGACTTCCGGCAGGCGATGTAGCCGGCGTCCTCCAGCTTGCGGGCATGGACGCTCAGGTTGCCATCGGTCGTCTGCATGAGGGACTTGAGCTCGCTGAATGTGAGCGTATCGTCGGCTGCCAGCGCGCTCACGATCCCCAGTCGCAGCCGCTCGTGGATCAACCGGTCGAGTTCCGCCGCCGGCGCCTCGGCTGACCGGGCGCGGCCCGGTTTCGCGGGATGCTGCCCCTCCCTGCCCGGGGTCTGACGTCGGTCGTCTGCCAATGCGCTTCTCTTAGCCACCGTACCTCCACGCGATCCAGGTACCGAAAACCAGGTGCAGGCCGCCGAAACCGCCTACCATGAACCAGCTGGCCGCCGAGGCCGGCGACGCGAGCGTCGCGACACCGGCAACCATGAAAGAAAGGCCCATCACGGGAACAACCGGCACAGACAGGGCGCCCCCGGCCGTGACGCCCGCTCCATAGAGGAGCAGCCACGCTCCGACCAGCAGATCGCGCGGCGCGTTCGCGGTGAGCGCCGCCGTCAGCACCGCGCCGGCCAGAAGCGTGGGCGTGAACGCCAGGGCGAACTTTCGCCCCGGTCCGGAGATCATGGGCATGCCCAGCGCGCGCGCCTTCCGCGCCGTGAGGACCACCGCGATGACGACCGCCCCGGCAGCCGCAGCGATCCACACCTGCATCCAGGCGAGTGTGGTGACCTGTCGCGACGCCATATACGCCGCCGGCAGTGCGATCAGGCCGATCCCCACAATGCCGATGCCGGACACGGCGGTGAACGAGCCGGCCTGCTCCATCGTCCGGCGAATGTACCGCAGGTTGTCGATGGCGCGCTCGTGGAGCGGCGCCGTCCCGGGCGCGCCCTCCGGTGCAGTCCGCGGCTGGGTCACGCTGGAACGCTGCACGTGCGTCGTGCTGTTGTCAAGTACTTTGCATCACCAAGTCGCGGGTCCGATGCCCGACAGGCGGGCCTGTCGCGCTCAGCGCGCTACGGTGGCCCCGGCGACGATCGATCCCCAGGCGTGGTGACCTGGCCCGCTGCGATACTCGCGCGAGCGCGTGGTGGCGATATACTCCAGGGTCAGGTGTTTCACCCTGATCCCCACGCCGAACCGGTACTGCCTGACGACAGGTACCCGTTCCACGCGTCGAGCGGGGCGGCGCAGCGTGCCATCGAGCGACATGTCACGCGCCACGTACGACACGCGCCCGGCGGCCGACAGCCACCACTCGAGCGGCGCGCGCTCCCGCCACGCCGCCGGGCTCCACGGATGCGAAAGCCTCCAGCCCACGCGGGCCGTCGCTCCGAGTTCCGCGTGACTCCGGACGTTGCCGATCGATACCGCCACCTCAGGCGCCACGTCGAATCCAGCGCCCCGACCTCCACCGCCGCGCAGCGCGAGAAGTGAGTACCGATAGGCGGCGAGCACCCCCGGCTCGAAGCCGATCTGCGTCTCCCACCCCGTCGGCGCTTCGGAGAACCCGATCTGGTGCGCGAGGCCCTGCGCCAGCGCGCCTCCCGCGGGGGGCCCCGTGACGCCCAGCGAAAAACTCAGCTCGCGGCGCGATCGTTCCGAGACCATGAGTGCGGCACCGGTGGCGTACAGCCACGCGTGGTAAGGGCGCTCCTGCTCCCACCCGGTGACGAGATGCGGTGCCCGATCCAGGTGCGGAGTGAAGAGCTCCTGTCCGATGGTGACCGTCGTGGCACGGCACGCCCGGGCGTCACGCCTGGCCTCCGTGCAGTCCGGTACATCCCGGGCGAACCGATCGCCCCACCACGAGCCGCCGTGCGACGTCAGCGTGGCTCTCACGCCGTTGGTGTATTCCTCGTCCGGGCGGTTCGTGTGCCACCGCCAGAAGTTGTAGTAGTCGTTGTCGAGCTGCAGGCGTGGAAACCACCCACCCTGCGCCTGCGCTACCGCACGTGGCGCCGGCACCGCGAGCAGCATCGCGGTAAGCGGCAACAGGGCAGAGCGACCGGCGGGTGACAGACCATGGCGGAGACGAGAGGCGGCTGACCCGCCCCTCACGACAGCCTCTGCATTCGGCGCGAACCGCTCATGGTCGTCCTCGCGAATCCGGTGCCGCACGGCCAGGAGTCCCGCCAGGGGTCGGGACGTGAACGCGGCAATCTTCGCGTCGCTACCGGGAAACGCCACTGCTCTTTCGACATTGCCCGTATGGCTCAGCACCAGCTCCAGGACCAGGAAGCAGGTCGAGCATCCGGCAATCCCCACTCAGGCCAGATCGCTGAGTCCTCAGTACTGGGTGCTCGAACTGGGTGACACGTGCTGGCGCTGGGGTTGGCCCAGCACCAGTTCCAGGACCAGAAGCAGGTCGAGCATCCAGCAATCACCACTCAGGCTGGCTAGCTTAACTGGCAACATGCCCGTCATTCCCGCGTCGATCGGTCGGTGACAGCAGCGCGCCGCAAGGCGGCCGAGAAGTCCCGACCCGCTCCAAAGCCCGACTTGAATCGCGGGCTCCTGTCGCGCCTGATGCCGGCGCATCGCGCGCCGCCCGAAGGAGCCCTGCCCCTCGATCGGCGAACCACCGGCGTGTTCATCCTGGCGACGCTGCTGCTGGTCGCCTTCCAGTACTTCGGGAGGCCGGAGGGGTATCTGGCCTGGCTCGCCGGACCGCTCCAGCCCCTGGCCGACGAGTGGCTGGGCACGCACGCCTCGGTGGCCCCGTTTGCGTGGTGGGCGCTCGCGTCGCTCGTCCTTCGTGTCGCCATCCCGTTCGCCGTCGTGGCGTTCGTCTTCCGCGAGCCGATCGCCGCATACGGCGGGAAATGGCGCGGACAGTTGGCACACGCGCCGACGTATCTCGCGCTTTACCTGCTGGCCCTCCCGCTCATTCTCTGGGCGGCCAGCCTGGAGTCGTTCCAGCTCAAGTACCCGTTCTACAAGGGAGCCGCTGCCGGCGGTGGCATCTTCTGGGCGTACGAAGGGATGTACGGCGTCCAGTTCATGGGCGTGGAGGCCTTTTTCCGCGGATTTCTGACCTTTGCGCTGTTTCGTCGTTTCGGCTACAACGCGCTCTTCATCATGGCCATCCCCTACGTGATGGTCCACTTCAACAAGCCGCTCCCGGAAGTGGTTGGAGCGTTAGGCGCTGCCCTTGTGCTCGGCTATCTCGCCCTGCGCGCAGGGAGCTTCGTACCCGGGATGTTCCTGCACTGGGCGGTAGGCATCACGATGGACGTCCTCGCCATCGGGAAGTCGCTGGGCAGCACGGGCGCGGCCATCAGGGCCATCTTCAGCCTGTAGCGGGCAGCGTTCGTCTGACCGGCGGAGAACCCGGCTGGCCGATCACGCGATAAGAGGCCGCGGTCCATCTGGCGTCGCGCGGCCATGTCCAGGTGGAATTGCATCTCGCTCGACATCTCGCGCTCCAGCGCGTCGTCGCGACGCAAAGTGCCGCGCATGCGTGACCACCATTCTCGCAGCGTCATGCTGGCGCGCCGCCAAGGATGAAATCGACGCCACGCGAGAGCTTCTCCCATTGCGCGCGTTCGGCCGCGAGTTGCTTGCGGCCGGCTCGCGTGAGCGTGCAGTACCGCGCCTGGCGGTTGTTGTCCGTGGTGCGCCACTCGGACGAGACCCAGCCGCGTCCGACGAGGCGGTAGAGCGCCGGGTACAGCGAGCCATGGTTGACACTCAGCAGGCCCTGCGAGCGGCGCTCGATGAGCTGCGTGATACCCCAGCCGTGCATCGGCACGTGCTGGAGCACTTCGAGCACGATCATCTCGAGCGTGCCCTTGATGCTTCGCCGCCCCGGTCCTCGGCCATGACGCTCCTTTCGTTTCGCCCAGGTTGGGCCTCTCCTTTCGCTTTTGTCAAGGAAGCTGTCCGACTGCGGGCTGGCCATGCTGCCCCGCCATCACGCTGAAGTACACGTCCTTCAGGTCCGGCTCCACCGACTCGAAACCGACCCCCGGGTTCGACTCGGCGAACACGTGCGCGATGGTGCGGCCGGCCAGCAGCCGGGTCGAGATCACCGCGTGCTCCTTGTCGAACCGCTCGAGATCCTCACGGGCGACCACCCGTCGCCAGATGCGACCGGTCAGCTCGCGGACCGCACGCTGCGGCTCCGCCTCGAGCAGGATGCGGCCATTGTGGATGATCGCCATGCGCGTGCACAGCTCGGACACGTCCTCGACGATGTGCGTGGACAGCAGGACCACGCTGCGTTCGCCAAGCTCGCTCAGCAGGTTGAGGAACCGCACGCGCTCGGACGGGTCGAGGCCCGCTGTGGGCTCATCCACAATGAGCAGGCGCGGGTCGCCCAGCAGCGCGATCGCGACGCCGAAGCGCTGCTGCATGCCGCCGGAGAACGTGCCGAGCTTCTGCCGGCGCACCTCCCAGAGGTTCGTCCGGCGCAGCAGCGAGTTGACGACTTCCGTGCGCACCGCACGGTCGACGATCCCCTCGAGCACTGCGAAGTGCGTGAGCAGTGCTTCCGCTGTCACTTTGGGATACATGCCGAAGTCCTGCGGCAGGTAGCCCAGCAGCTCACGCGTGCGGGCCTTCTCCGTGAGGACATCGATGTCGCCGAGTCTGACCGTGCCGGAATCCGGCTCCTGCAGCGTCGCCACGATGCGCATCAGCGTCGACTTGCCGGCCCCATTCGGACCCAGGAGCCCGTACAGGCCCGGGGGGATGGTAAGCGAGATGTCATCGAGGGCGTGCACGCCGTTGGAGTACGTCTTCGAGACGCCGCTAATCTGTAGTTCCATCGTCACTGGGTCGAAGGGGGATCGTCAGGCACGTCCACCACGTTGTCCGCCGGCTGGACGTCGATGAGCAGGTGGCGCGGGTCGATCCCG
>DASWGU010000234.1:0-1866 GCA_036393555.1 Gemmatimonadaceae bacterium | reverse complement strand
CGGGTCATGGGGGCCTCTCGCACTTCGCCATGCCGGTCCAGGCCGGCCTTCGCAACCATCGTGACGAGTGCGGCGTCGGTCGGATCACCCACGGCGCGCCATCCCCCGTCGCGCTCCTCGACGGACGCGCGCGCGGTCCGCGCCGCGCAGGCGAGGAGGGCGCGGCCGACGGGGTCGCTGGCCACATCCACCGTGACGTCGCCGTCGCGAACGGCGCCGTCGGGTCCGTAGCCGCTGCCGGACACGCGCCAGACGCGATCGCCGCACCACAGCGACGTGACCGTCATCGCTCCGGCGGTCAGCGTGCCGGTCTTGTCGGCGCACACGACCGTGGTCGACCCCAGTCCCTCCACCGACGGGAGGTGCCTGACGAGTGCCCGCCGCCGTGCCATCCGGTGCACACCGAGCGCCAGCGCAATTGTGGCCACCACGGGCAGGCCCTCGGGCACCGTCGCCACCGCGAGGGCGATGCCCATCTGCAGCAGATCGCGGGTTTCGGCGCCGCGCCAGAGCAGCAGGGCCACGACGAGGATGGCCAGGCCCACGGCCATGATCGCCAACTGACCGCCTAACGCATCGAGCTTGCGTTCCAGTGTGGTCCGGACCGGACGGACGCTTTCGGCCAGCAGGCCGATACGTCCCAGCTCGGTCTGCCCGCCGGTCCCGACCACGAGCGCCCGCGCCCGGCCGGCCACCGCCGCGGTTCCCCGGTACAGCATGGTTCGACGCTCGGGCAGGGGCGCGTCGGCATCGTCCGGAGGATCTGCCCCCTTGTCGACCGGCACCGACTCGCCGGTCAGCAGGCTCTCGGACACCCGCAGCTCCGTGGCCTCCAGCAGGCGGGCGTCGGCGGGGATGATCGCTCCCTCATCAATCGCAATGACGTCACCGGGAACCAGGTCGCGCGCGTTTATCTCGCGACTCGACCCTTCCCGCACCACGATGGCCCGCGGCGTCTCCAGTGAGCGCAGCGCCCTCAGCGCCCGATGCGCGCCGGCTTCCATCCCCACTCCGATGGCGACGTTCAACAACAGGACGAGTCCGATCGCGACCGCATCAACCACGTCGCCAGTCGCCATCGACAACGCCATGGCGGCCAGGAGCAGCCAGATGACGGCGGACCGCAGCTGACGCAACACCAGCCGCCAGAGCGGCTCCGGCGACGGCGCCGGAATCTCGTTCGGGCCGAAGCGTTCACGACGCTCGGTCGCGTTCGCCGTCGTCAATCCGTCCGGGTCGGATTGGAGCGTGGCAAGAGCCTCCGCCGCCGGCATGGCGTGCCACCGGGTCCCATGTCGCGGGTCGGTCCTGACGGCTCCCCTCGCCTCCATCGCCCCTCCAGCCTCCGTACCCAGAGTGGTGAACGGTTCGACGGGCGTCAGTCAGGGTCAGCCGGTCGTTTCCACCCAGTCGACCCGACTACACCGGGAACAGGCCGGCGCCACACCGCACCAGGATCCTCAGCGGATCTCCCTTCCGCCTTTCCGGTCGTCCGGAACGAACCGGTCGCGAGCCGGCATGCGCACCGCGACGAGGCTCGCCGAATCGAGGCCGCCGTCCGGCGGAATCACCTCGTTGGCCGCGAGCAGGAACGCGGTGAGGCTGTACACCTCGTCGTCGCGAAGGGAACCCGGCGCCGAGAGAGGCATGGTGCGACGAATGTAGTCGAACAGCGTCGTGGCGTGAGGCCAGTAGTTCCCTACCGTGCGCACCAGCGCGGGATCAGTGCCGAACGGGAAGCCGTCGCGCGGGTCGCGGCCGACGAGCGCCGGGTTGGGAGCAATGCCCTCGCCCTTGTTGCCGTGACAACTGGCGCAGTGCGTCCGGTACAGCGTGGCGCCGCTGACCGCGTCCCCGCGGCCCGGT
>DASWGU010000233.1:0-11383 GCA_036393555.1 Gemmatimonadaceae bacterium | reverse complement strand
GAGCGGTGCGTCAACCCGGTGTGTTGCCGGCACCTTTCCGAGGTGCATTCACACGGAAGCGGGCGTGGCAGGAGGGCGCGGCGGTTCCTGGTCCTCGACACCATCTCATTTCTGAGATCAGGCGCCAGTCACCTTGGTGTTCACCGAGTTCCAGGACGGTCAGGTCAAGCGCCACGCCGATCGGCGGGGAACGGGACGGGCGGGTGACGCTGGCGTGACGGTGGCGCAGTACGATGACCCATATGCGCGACCTCGCTGCCCTCACGACGCTGCCGCAATGGACCAGGCTCGCAACCCAGCTGGCGAGGATTTGCGCCACCCGTGATAATACATCCCGTGATAAGGTCGTTCGCTGACCTTGGCACGCAGGACATCTTCAACGGCCGCGACACCGCCCACGCCCGCCCGGCCGATGTCGGGTGGCGCGCGCACTGGATGAATCAGTGGTGATCTCGAACGGGACCGTCGTTCAAAAGCGGCTTGACATCGAGCCGCCGGCCATGTTGCTGACCGACCAGCACGGTCGCCTGACGACATTCGCGGACTTCCGTGGCCGCGCGGTGTTGCTGACCTTTGCCTTTGGTCATTGCTCCACCGTCTGTCCGGTCGTGGCCAACGCGCTGCGTATCGCACGCGATGAGGCAAAGCGTTCCGACGTACCGATCGTGGTCATCACCCTCGATCCGTGGCGCGACACGCCCGACCGGCTGCGGACCATCGCCGAGGGGTGGGGTTTCGGAGCGGCGGACCGCGTCCTGTCGGGCGATGTCACCGATGTCGCGCGGGTCCTCGACGCGTTAGGCATCGGGCGCCAGCGCGACGCGCGCACCGGCGACGTGACCCACGGCCAGACAGTGTTAGGTGTGAACGCGCAGGGGCGAATCACCTGGCGCGCCGATGGCGGCTGGTCAGGCGTGGAGCAGTTCCTGCGAAGGTAAGGCATCACCCGCCACGAACCCGGGAGGGGACCATGGCAACGAATCGAACGATACGGGATGGCCTGGTGGTTGGCCTGATCGGTTACGTCGCCGTCGCCCTGTTCTACAGCGCGTTCGACTTTCTGGCGGCGCGGGGCAGCTTGTTCACGGTGGACCTCCTCGGCCGGGCCGTATTCAAGGGGCTGCGTGATCCCGCGATACTGCGTCTTCCCATGGACCGTGACATGGGCGCGATTTTCGCGTACAACGCGTTGCATCTCGTCATCGCGCTCGCGATCGGGATTGTCGTGACCGGCCTGATCGCGCTCGCCGAACGACGACCGGCCATGGCGGGCGGCGTGTTTCTCACGCTCATCGGTGGGTTCGTCGTTACGGTCGTTGCTGTCAGCCTGCTGACGACTCCGATGCGGGCGGTTCTGCCGACGTGGTCGATTGTGTTCGCCAACGCGCTGGCTTCGCTGGTCGCGGGGTTGTATCTCCTCCGCCGGCGACCGGGCCTGCTCATCCGACTTCTCCCCTTTGTGCTTACGAGGCCGGCGCTGCGCTGACTCGGCCCGTCTAGCTCTAGCCGCGGGTCAGGCGCACCGCGGCGATGACGAGAATGACTCCCGTCATCGCGTTGATGCGAGCAAGCCAGGCGGCGCGACGGCGCAGGTGAGTCGCGTGCTCGCTCCCCGCTTCAGCACGTGACGCCGCGGGTCCCAGGGCGAAGTCGTGGACGGCACCCACGCCGACCATGATGGTGACCGTGGCGAGCTTGAGCGCGAGCATGTGCCCGGTGTTCGTGGCCCAGAACGTGTCTGAGCCTAACACATCGTTCCAGCGCAACCATCCGCGGAACCGGAGATTGAGGAGGCCGGTCGCGATCAGGACTGCGATGGCGATCCAGCCGGCGGTTCGAAAACGCGTGCCGATCTCACTGAAGAGCCGTTGGCGGAGCGATGGTGGTTCGACCGCGCGCAACACGGGCGCGCCAACGATTCCCAGGAAAAAGATGCCGCCAAGCCAGAAGATGGCGGCGAACACGTGGACCGTGACGTTGATGAGGTACGCGGTGGGCATCTCGAAACGTATCACTCCACACGCTACGCTAGTGTAGTGCAGCAGCTCGGCCCAGCGCCGGCCAGCATGGATCACCTCGCGGTGGTACGTGTTGCTATTCGGCTCGCAGGGCAGAGGCCGGGTCCACCCGGGTCGCGCGCCGCATCGGTGCCATGGTGGCGACCACGGTCGTGAGCAACAGGAGCAGTGACGCGGCCAGCACGCTCACCACGTCTCGCGCTGACGTGTGGAAAAGCAGATCGGCCACCCACCGTGAGGCGATCATGGAAGTGACCAGGCCGACCAAGATACCGCCCACTGCGAAGACCAGCGTGGTACCCAGAACGTGGCCCGCAAGCCGAGCACGCGTCGCGCCCAGTGCGGCGCGGATCCCGAACTCGGCTGTCCGCCGTGTCACCACGAACGAAACGAGGCCGAATACACCGATCGCTGCCAGGGCGAGCGCAATGATGCCGAATCCGGCGAACACCAGCGCTCCCAGTCGCCACGGGCGCAACTGTTCGTCGATCTCTGCGCCCAGCGGCTGGACACGGAGTGAGGAGAAGTCGTTCCGCCATCCGGTCAGTGCCGCGCGGATCCGCATCGTGACGGCAGCCGCGTCGCCGTCAACGCGCAGTACCAGATAGGCGGCCGCGCGTCCCAGCTGCTCGGGCGGCACGAAGAACTGCGCCTCCCCCGCTCGCGTGAGGTTCGTCGTGACCATGTCTTGCACCACGCCAACTACGTCGCGAAACGGCATCGAGTCCGCTCCCACCCGCAGGCGCTTGCCGATCGGGTCCTCTCCCGGCCAGAGCTGTCGCGCCATCCCCTCACTCACGACGACCACTGGGGCTGTGCCACGGCGGTCCGAATCTTCGAGCAGTCGCCCGCGCCGCAGCCGAATCCTGAACGCGCGCATCCCCGATCCGGTCACCGGAAAGAGGAACCAGGACTTGCCTTGGACGTCATCGGTAATGTCGCGCTCGGGAATCGTCAGGCGATCGAAGTGGATGGCGTCAAAGGGCCAGCCAACGGTGCGGGCGACCTCGCGCACACCCTCCACGCGTAGCAGACGATCAGTCGCCTGAGCAAGGACGGCGTCGCGCTCGGGGGGCGGCAGGGCGCCCCCGAGGAAGTTCATCAGCACCATCACGGACTGACGTGCCTCGAAGCCGACGTCGAACCGCGTGGCTTGCATCAGGCTGCGAGTGAAGAGTCCCGCGCCGACCAGCAGGACGAGCGAAAAGGCGAGCTGGAGAGCCAGTAACGTGCTCCGCAGGCGGTGGCCCGAAGGCCCTGACTGCGCGCCGGTCTTCAGGGCATGACTTACATCGGTGCGCGACGCCCGTCGCGCCGGCAGGACGGACGCCACCACGCCGAAGACAACGGTGGCGAGCAGGGTCATCGCGACGATGCGAGCGTCCACGGGCGCAGAGAGGGGTGGTCCGTCAGGGAAGACGAGCGCATTGAGGAAGCGCCCGCCGTAGTTCGCGAAGAGCAGCGCGAGCACGGCCCCGATGCCGCACACGAGCAACGCCTCCATCAGCAGTTGTCCGAACAAGCGGCCGCGGCTGACGCCGATCGCCAGTCGAACGGCCAGCTCCCGCTCGCGCGCCACGCCGCGCGCCAGGAGCAGACTCCCGAGGTTTGCGCAGGCCACCAGCAGGACGAGCGTGGCTGCGCCAGCCAGACGCAGGGCGACATCGATGCCGACGTCGCGGTTCGATGGACCGAGCGCGCGGATCAGGGACCCGAACTCGGCACGGAACGTCCGCTCACGCCAGAACGAGCCCTCGGCCGGCAACGTCGCAATCGTTCGACCGACTTCCGCAGCGATCGACGCCTCGCTCTGCTGATGACGAAGTCGCACGAGTGTATTCACGCTCATCGTGTTCCATCCGCGACGCCAGCGATCACCGAACTGCCCCGAACGACTGAGCATCGGCGCCGCGGGGATCCACGCGTCGACCGGATCGAGGTCGACGCCGCGGAATCCGGCCTCGGTGACGCCGACGACCATGGCCTGCTGGCCGTTCACCCGTATCGTCGTGCCGATCGCCGCCGAATCCCCACCGAACCGGCTGGTCCAGTACGCGTGCGAAAGGACCGCGACGAGCGGCGCTGCATCACCGTCATCAGCGCGGACGAACAGGCGTCCCAGCGCTGGCCGCACGCCCAGGATGTCGAAGTACCGCCACGTCGTGAACGAGGTCTGCTGGGTGGGCGCGTCCCATTCCGGAGCGAGCTTCGTCGTGGTCGGGTACTGATATCCGGCTATCTGCTCGAACAGCGGAAACGTGTCGAGCGCGAAGTACACCTCCCAAGCCTGAACCCCGAGGACTATCGGCGCGCGCCCAGCGCCTTCGACGTGCACGTACAGCCGCCGAACCTCGGCGGCGTCTGGGACCCCACTCGGTGGGCGGAGGAAAACGCGATCGACGATCGTGAACACGGCCGCATTCGCGCCTACCCCCAACGCGATCGAGAGCACCGCGACAGCGGTGAAGGCCGGCGACCGCCGCAGGAACCGAGCAGCGTACCGCAGGTCGCGACCCATCGTGTCGATCATGCCCCACGACCAGGCATCGCGCGCCCGCTCACGGATTACTGCACCATTCCCGAGTCGGACGGCAGCAAGGCGAGCGGCCTCGCCGGCGTCGACGCCATAACGCGACCCCTCCTCGGAAAGCAGGTCCCGGTGTACCTGCAGCTCCTCGGCCAGCTCCGCGTCGAGCGCGTCTCTACGGAATCGCGAGCGCAACCGGAACAGCATCGACCGCAACCAGGCAAGCATTGGACTCTCCGTGCTATTCATCCAACCACTGTTCCGCACCCAGGCCCCAGGCCCCAGGCCCCAGGCCCCAGGCCCCACTTCACGTCTGCCTCAGCACCCGCTGGATTGCCTGCGCCATCCGGCCGAAGCTCGCGACTTCCTGGCCGAGCTGCTTCCGGCCGGCGGCCGTGATGGTGTAGTACCGCGCACGCCGCTTCGTCGGCGACTCACGCCACTCGGCCTTCACCCAGCCCTTCGCGAGGACGCGCTGCAGGGCAGGGTAGAGCGACCCCTCCTCGATGCGCAGCACCTCCTGGGACACCTGCCGCAGGTGTTGCGCGATGGCGTAGCCGTGCATCGGCGCGAGCGACAGCGCCTTGAGGATGAGCATGTCGAGCGTGCCGGGGAGCAGTTCGTCGCGCACGAGGCCTCACATAGGTTGGCTTTACCTAGGCAGACTATGCATATGACCCGCGCGGGCGCGCAAGGGTTGCCCGCTGCGGCGCCTCCGACCACTCGCAGGACCTTCCGGACGGGCAGGTGGCGTTCCATTGTTGCGCATGACCGCGACCGACCGGCTCTCCACCGCCCTCGCTGACCGATACCGCATCGAGCGCCGCCTGGGCGAGGGCGGCATGGCGACCGTGTACCTCGCCGAGGACCTGAAGCACCGGCGCAGGGTCGCGCTCAAGGTGTTGAAGCCCGAGCTCGCGGCGGTCCTGGGCGCGGAGCGGTTCGTGCAGGAGATCGCGACCACGGCGAGCCTGCAGCACCCGCACATCCTGCCGCTCTTCGACTCCGGGCAGGCGGACGGCTTCCTGTACTACGTGATGCCGTTCATCGACGGCGAGACGTTACGCGACCGGCTGAATCGCGAGACGCAGCTGGGCATCGAAGAGGCGGTGCGGATCACGACGGAGGTGGCGGACGCGCTGGACCATGCGCACCGGCACGGGGTCATTCACCGGGACATCAAGCCGGAGAACGTGCTGCTGGCCGACGGACGGCCGATGGTGGCGGATTTTGGTATTGCGCTGGCGGTGAGCGCGGCGGCCGGCGGGCGGATGACGGAGACGGGGTTGTCGCTGGGCACGCCGCACTACATGTCGCCGGAGCAGGCCACGGCCGACCGGGAAATCGGGCCACGGTCCGACGTCTACTCGCTGGGTTCGATCCTGTACGAGATGCTGACGGGGGAACCGCCGCACACCGGCGGTTCGGCGCAGCACGTCATAATGAAGATCATCGCCGACACGGCGCGTCCGGTGACGGAGCTCCGGAAGTCGGTACCGCCTAACGTTGCCGCGGCCGTGGCCCGGTCGCTGGAGAAGCTGCCGGCGGACCGGTGGGCGAGCGCGAAGGCATTCTCTGAGGCTCTCTCCAACCCGACAGTCGTCACCGATCTGCCATTCCGTGCGACGCTCCCGGCGCAGCGGGTGGACTGGAGGCGATTCGCATGGCCCGCGGTCGCAGCCACCCTGGCCTCGCTGGCCGCGTGGGGTTGGCTCCGTCCGGATCCAGTGCCCTCGGTCAGCCGCTACCGGATCACGTTCCCTCCTGGTGAGGAGCCCTTCGACGGAAACAATCCCGGCTTCGCCCTGGCGCCGGACGGGTCCTGGCTCGTCTATGACGGGCCCGCGGAACGCGGCTCGCAGCTCTGGATCAAGCGGCGCGACCAGTTGAACGCAAGTCCGATACCCGGTACCGCGACGGCGACCGGTAACGTGACCGCGCCAGCCGTGTCGCCAGACGGATCCTGGATCGCGTTCTCCGTCGGCGCTGAGATCCTGAAGGTGCCGGTCGGAGGCGGTTCACCGATCACGCTGTTCGACTCGGCGAGCGCGTACCGGACCATTGCCTGGCTGGATGACCACACAATCGTGTTCCGCGACCGCCAGAACCGCCTGCGTCGCATCCCGGACGTCGGTGGGCCGACCGAGATCATCTGGTCGGCCCCGGACTCCCAGGACATCCGTCCGCATCTTCCCACGGCGCTGCCCGGCGCCCGCGGAGTCCTGTTCGTTCGTTGCGGAGGTCTCGAGTGTTCCGGCCGCATGCTCGCGGTACTCGACCTCGCATCCGGTGCGGCGAAAGAGCTCATTCCGGACGTCATGCAGGCCTGGTACGTCCCCACCGGTCATCTCGTGTACGCTCGCGACGACGGCGGCGTCTTCGCCGCCCTCTTCGATCTCGACGACCTTGCACTGACAGGGCCTGCCGTCCCGGTGCTCGACGGCGTACAGGCAATGCAGGGGACGGCTCCCGACCTCGCCATCTCCAGGACGGGGACGCTGTTCATGAATGCCGCCGCGGCGGGCGGTGCGACGGGGACGTTCGAAGCCGTCTGGGTCGATCGCTCGGGCAATGCATCGCCGGTCGATCCCGACTGGCGGTTCAACCTGGGTGCCACCTTCAACGCCTCGCTGTCTCCAGACGGCTCACGGGTCGCGCTCGACGTCCGGACCGATGCGGCCAATGACATCTGGATCAAGCAGCTCGATCGCGGTCCGTTGTCGCGCCTGACGACGCACCCCGCGAGCGACGATCGTCCGGAATGGTCGCGAGATGGTGGCTCGATCGCCTGGATCTCCTCGCGCGGGGCCGGTCGCGTCGTCCTGCGCCAGCGAGCCGATGGCACGCGTCCGGAGGAGATGCTCCTGGACCTGCCGACCACGCCTCAGGAGATCACCTTCTCACGGGACGGGGCGTGGGCCCTTGTGCGCGCGGGCACGCCGCCGAACAGCGAGATCTGGGGCCTGCGACTCGGGGTCGACACGGCGCCGCGGCGGTTGCTGTCGTCGAGATTCAACGATCGCGCGCTGGCGCTGTCACCGGACGGGAAGTGGATGGCGTACCAATCCGCGGAATCCGGAGGCGATGAGGTGTACGTTCGTCCGTTCCCCGACCTCGAAGCAGGGAGGGTGATAGTGTCGATCGGCGGTGGCACCCAACCGCTATGGTCGCACAGCGGCCGCGAGCTGTTCTACGTCAACGCCGCCGACGAACTCGTCGCCGCACGGGTCGAGACGTCCGGAGGATTCCAGATCCTCGAGCGGAGGGTTCTCTTCGGCATGACGCCGTACGTCCAGCAGCAGGCCAACAGCACCCCGTTCGACATCCGCCTCGACGACCAGCAGTTCCTCATGGTACGGCGCGCGAACCTGGGGGACGACGCCGGCTCTTACATCCTCGTCGAGAACTGGTTCGAGGAACTGAAGGCCAGGGTCCCGCGGTGACGCCCCACGGCTCCAGCCAGTGGAGCCCCGGGACGTAGAATCCGTGACGATCGTCGCTCGCGATCACTGCGGTAGCGTGACGGTCACCGCCGGCATCGGCGCAACCGCCGGCATCAGTTGTGGCTGACCCAGCGCCTGGTACACGGCCGGCAGTCCCGTCGCGATGGTGTCGTTGATCGCGAATAGGAAACGGAACGCTGCCGTCACGCGAGGCCGTCGCGCACTACGAGCGGCAGTGGTGCTGCAAGTGTGCCGGGGACGGCCAGGTGCCGCGCAGCGGGCCGGCGGGGGAGGTGTGCCGTCACGCTCGGGACCCGTGCGAGCGGGGCGAGAGCGGCTGTCGGCGCTTACACGCAGCCCAGAAGTCCCCACGGTGCCCGCGAACTGGTGCGGTGGGGTGCAACCTCCGGGCGTGGCGGCCGGCCCGTGCGGTCAGGTACGCTGCTGTGCGGTCGGGACTCGTGCACGGCGCTGGGTACTCGGCGGTCCGCGTGCCGACTCCCGCGCGCGGCGCAAGTGGTCGAGCATCCGATCGATCACGGCGCGCTGGGTGATGAACGCCACGATGCGCATCTCGCCGCCGCACGCGGGGCAGCGCAGCGGATCGACCTCGAAGATCTGCCGCAACAGCTCGGCCCAGCGCCGGCGTGCCTCACGGAGCGCGAGCGGCACGGGCTCGGCGACGGGCTCGGGCACCGGGGCGGTCTCCTCGCGCCGCCGCCGCGCGCCGCGCACGCGGTTGGCGTAGTAGCCGTAGTAGCGCGTCATTTTAGCACTACGAGCGCCAAGGCTCAAATTTTCGGAACCCAGAAAGGCTCGCCGGCGCGCACAAGCTGGACCGGAACTTCCGGCGTGAACGCCTTGATCCACTGCGCCATCTCCAGCATTCCCTCTTCCTCCGACACCGCGTGGCCCAGCATGATCCAACCTTTATTGATGCCCAGAGAGACAGCATCGAGGACGTATTCCGGACTGTCGAACCCTCCGTCGTTTTCCTGAAGCTCACCGCTGACCACGACGTCCACATCGGGGTTGTTGACTGCGGGTGTGGCGTAGCCGACACCGAGCTGGATGCGGCTGACTTTCGCGTTCGGATTGCCGGCGACGCGAATCGCCTTCGCCCCAAGCCGTTTCTGGAAATCCGCGGCGAGGGCGCCGAGCGTCGTTTCAGGAATGACGAAGCGATGCGACTGCGGCGCCGTTTCATACTTGCTGTCGAGGCCGAGAGCGCGCGCGGAGCCGACGTAGAGGAAGTCGGGGCGCTGCGAATGCATGTGGTCATGAATGCGGAAGACCACGATGTTGTTCTTCGTCATGAAGTCGACCTTGGTCTTGTACAACGGATCACCGCTGACGACGGTCACGTCGTCGCGATCGTTCCAGTAGGTGTCTTCATGCGGAACGATCAGGTTGCAACCGGCTTCGGCGGCGCGCCTCACCACATCGAAGCTGCAGAAGACCGTCGTGGCGATTCCCCGGACTTCGGTATCCGCGCTTCCGAACTTGAAGGTGTCGCGGTAGGTCGTGTCGCGCCACGGTATTCCGAGATTCGCTTTGATGCGAGAGACGATGTCTCCGGCGGTAAGGGCGCGTCTCATGCAGGCCTCCAGTAGGGATCGGTGACCGGAATCCATGTAGTGGGAAGTTCGGGAACGACGGTCTTCAGCCACTGCGCGGCTGCGTTCATGCCGGGATTCTCGGAAACCACGCGGCCAATCAGGATGAGGCTCTTGTTTTCCCCGGCTGTCGCTTTATCCCGCGCCAACTCGACCGATTCCCATTCCCGAACTTCGCCGCCAACGATCGCATCGACCTTCGGGAACAGGCTGAGCGCGGCCTGAATGGCCGTCGTTCCGGGAAGCAGGCCGATCTTTTGAATCCTGGACCGCGGATCGCCGACGATTCGAATACCTCCGCCGATGTTCAGCTTCTGCTTGATATCGGAAGCAAGGGAGTCGAGCGCTATGACCGGCGCCGTGATCAGCCGAGGATCGTCCGCGGCCTTGAACCTCGCCCAGCCAAGTGCATCGGCAAGGCCGACACTCAGCGGATCGGGCGTGCGCAGACGCCAGTGGTCGCTGAAGCGCCAGACCACCAGTCCGTTCCTTTCGATGAACTCGTTCTTCGCGGTAAAGACCGCGTCTGGACCCGCGGGCCCTCCCCGCCGTGCGCCTCCTGGGGAAGGAGAATCGGCCCTGGAATAGAACGTCGGTTCGCAGGTGATGACCAGGTTTGCCCCGGCTTTCACCGCCTCCTTGAGCACATCCATCGTTGCCATCGCGGTTGTCGCGATCCCTTTAACGGCGGTGGCGGGATCGCCGGCTTTGAAGGCGTCGACCGTCGCGGTCTTCCATTCGACGCCCGCTCTCTGCCGGATACGGTCCACGATCTGCTGTGCGGTAAGGCTTGCCTGCGCGTACGCGGATCGCGAATGAAAAACGCCGGGCGCCGCAAGGACGCCGGCCGCGGTTAGTGTCACGAACTCTCGGCGTGAAATCGGATTCATAGGTAATGGCTCACTTCAGCCGGACTCTATCTCAATATGGCGCGAAGGAGTAGCCTCATTTTCTGCTCTGATAAACGGCGGGCGTGCTTCAGCGGGCGTTACGTTCCACCTGCAGCCGCCGGACCGCCGCTACCAGGGACTGCGTCTCGCCTGCAAAGCTCTCGCAAAGAGTCGTGAAGGCCGCGCGTTCCCTGTTGAAGGGGAATTCATCGACGTTCGGGAACCCTGGAATCGACAACTGAGAGGCCGCAATCGCGCGCAAATAATCGAGTCTGCGCTCTTTAGGTACGACGATCGGAGCCACCCCAGCGCGGAGAACCGGCAGATTGGCGGCCAATCGAGCAACTCTTCCGTTGCCGTCGAAGAAAGGGTGGATCGATACAAACTCAAGGTGAAGTCCCGAGTATGCGTCGCGGGATAGGAAATTGAATCGCCCCTGTCCCGCAAGGGCGGTGCGCGGGACGAGCGTGTCGGGGTGCAGTGACGGGTCGCTGGGACGCTGCGGGCCTGGCACACCGCGGGCGCAGGCGCAGGCGGGCGGGGTGAGCCATGGTGACGGCGTTCGCTCGTAGCCCAGCGGTCCCCGCGGTGCCCCGGGGGCGGCCGCAGTGGCACGGAGCGCGCGGGGGGGGGTATTGAGCCGGCGGGGGTTCGAAGGCCGCGCGCCGAGCGCCGATCAGGCGCCCTGGCGTCGGGCGTGCAGTCGCGGACGGCGCTGCGCCCTCGGTGGCCCGCGGGCTGACTCACTGGCGCGGCGCAGGTGGTCCAGAATCCGATCGCTCACGGCGCGCTGGGTGATGAACGCCACGATGCGCATCTCGCCGCCGCACGCGGGGCAGCGCAGCGGATCGACCTCGAAGATCTGCCGCAGTGGCTCGGCCCAGCGACG
>DASWGU010000232.1:0-11989 GCA_036393555.1 Gemmatimonadaceae bacterium | reverse complement strand
GGCGAAAGACACCCGAGCGTCAAGGATTGCCGCGCCTGCGGCGCGCTCGCGGACAAGGCCAAAGCCGACGAGCTCTCGGAGCGACGCGCCAAGGCCGCCGAGGAGCGAGCCGCGACCATCGCCACCAAAGCCGCTCGGATCGCAGCCTGTGACCTGTGCGACGACAAGGGCTACCGGGGTAGCAAGCCATGCCCACACGAGGAGTCCACACCCATGCCCGCCGAGCTGCGGGGCAAGTTCAAGGCAGTCAAGGAGGCAACGAAATGAGCGAGCCACAGGAGTACGTGCCGACGTGGGGTGTGATCGAGCGCGCCTATGTGTCGATGAGCACGAGTGGGATGCCGGTGTTGTCACGGAGCGCGGACGAGGAGCGGATGCTGGCCCGTATTCGGTTCCACAAAGCACTCAAAGCCCACGACGCCGAGCAACAGCGGATCGGGGCGGAGCGCGGGTGGGATGAGGGCAACACCCACGGCTACCAGGATGCCCAGGCTCATCACGGGCAAGGCGTCATGGGCGAGGGATGCGGACCTGACTCTTGGGACTGCACATGCCCCAACCCCCATCGCAAGCAGGCCAGTAAGTGAACGCGCGGAGATGGCGAAGGTGTCCACATGTCCAGATTCGGGGTATCTACGGCGACGAGATCACCCACACGCCGAAGTGGCGACGCCTGCAATGCCTGGACTGTGGGCGACTGCTCGACGGACCAGTAGACATTGCGACAACCAACCCCTACCGCGCTAACCAAGCCGAAGGAGGCAAGTGATGAGTGACGCCGATGACCTCAGCCTGGGCGCGTTCTACTGCCCGGCCTGCAACACGATATTCCCAACATCCGGGAATGCGCCAGCATCGACCGCCGACCTCGCCAACGAACTGGAAGAACACCTGGAGGATTTCCATGACTGACCCGATTGTGGAGGCGGTGATTGAGCGCGCTCAGGAACTCGCGGACGATTGCGACACGACGAAGTACGGGCCCAACGCGGCCACGTACACCGAAGCCGAGTTCTACGGCCAACTCGTTGCCGTCGCCCGCCCGTTGATCGCGGCGAAGGCGTGGGACGAGGGCTTCGATGCGGGCGAACTCGACGTGATGGAGCACGACCGCGACGGATGGGACAAAGAGACCCGGTGCACACGCAACCCATACCGAATCGAGGGGAAATGACCGACACCTCCGAAGGCCGCGCACTGCTGGCGGCGGCAACGGCAGAGGGCGAGTGGGCGGCTGTCGGTAACGACATCGGGGTGGTTATCTGGTCGTCGGACGGTCCAGGCCTCGACGGCCCCGTGATGATAGGCAACGCGCACAGGGACGACGCCGCCCACATCGTCTGGCTCCACAACAACGCCGAGGCCCTACTCGACGCGGTGGACGCGGTGGGGCGGGTACGGGCGTTGCATCGGGCGTCTGACGCGCTCAACGATGGCTCCCGCGTATGCCTGAGTTGCCACGCATATACCGGCTTCGCTGAGGCCTACCCCTGCCCGGTGATTCGCGCCCTGGACGGCGAGTCATGACCTGGACCGCACTCTGGCTCGCATGGATCGCCATGTTCGCTGTCATCGAGTGGCGCGCAATCGTCAACGACACCAAGGGCGACACACTCTCGGAACACTTCCGCCGATGGTTTCGGGTCGATACACACGCGGGGCGGACGGTGTGGTTGGTCACGTCTGGCGTGTTCTTCGCGTGGTTCGTGACGCACTTGTGGGGGGGTGCGTGATGGCCAAGAACGCCCAGGACGCCCACCCGTCGATCCGCGCCCGTGAGGCCCTGCTGTCCATCGCGACGCTGTACCCGGCGCTGATCCGGCGACTGGTCCGCGACGGGTCATCGTCGGCCGCCGGCAGGATCAGCGGAAATCCCGAGACGCCCCTGCCGTACCGGGAGAGCGCGTCGATCATGCTCGGCGAGGTGTCGCACATGGCGAGCTACCTCGGCCAGCGACTCATCTTCGAGTCAACGGGCTCGCACAAGGTCACCGCCGCCGACCTGCCCGACCGGCCGGATGAACGTCTCGCGCTGATTGGCCGCGACCTCATCGGCCACTTCGCGCCGGACGTTGACGCCGATTCCCGGGCGTTCGCGCTCGATTGCGAGGATCTAGCGCACCGCGCCCTGGTCACCGCCTACCCCGAGGGTGTGACATGGCTTGAGGTGCCGAACGAGTCGGGCGACAATGCCAGCCGACGCGAGCCGACGCCGTGCGCGGAGACGGGGTGCACTGGGCGCTACCGGATGCGTGCAGGGTCAGGCACCAAATGGCTGATCACGGTGGCGGACCCTGCGACATGGCCGCCGCTGACATGCTCCGCCGACGCCTGCCACGTCGTCACTGGGAACGAGCTGTCCCGCGCGATTGCCTACGCCAAATCGAACGGCACGACGCACTGGGCCGAGTTGCGACGCGGGAGGGTGGCGGCGTAACCGCCCACGACTGCCACAGAATGCGCCCTGTCGCTTGAGAACATGCGGCGCAGGCCCGTAGAATCGTCCCAGACGGATTCAAGCGCTTAGGCGGCGATTCTGGGGGTCACATGGTCCGGCATGCTGGGGTCGACTACTGGACGACCGAGGAGCTGGCGAACTCGCTCCGGCATCGGAAGTTCATCCGGGGCAGTGACAACGGGCACAACCTGCGGCGCCAGGTCAGAGACTGGGCCATTCAGCACAGCCTCCAACCGCGAGCACTCACCCGCCGCGGCGCGTACCTCTGGCGAGAGGATGAGGCCTGGAAGGCAATCATCGACGCGGAACAATCACGGCGCGTCTTGGTTGCGCAGGGGTCGACCGTAGGCTAGATTCCCTAGTGTGGCTGACCCGCCACCAAAGAGCCCCGCTGCACACCGCGCGGGGCTTTCGTGTACCCAGACTTCCCCGCCGCCGACCCGGCCACACACATCAGCGCTGAAACGCTTCCGGACCAGAGCGACGCGGCGGGGACACGCCCAGCACCACCCATGTTCGGAGGCTCGTCCGATGAACCAGGCACAAGACTTCCCCGAACAATGCAAGACCGTCCGCGACGACGAAGCCAGCGCGATCTCCGCATGGATGGACAACCAAGCCGACCAGGTAGACACCGTCGGATGGTCCGCCTACGCGATCGCACTCCACGACGCAGCACAGGCCGTCCGCGAACGCACGTACAGGATTTGACATGTGTGACAAGTGCGAGGCTGGCGACTGCACGACGTGCGGGTGCCCCGAGGGGACCTGTCGGCTGGAACGCGAGCACGACAGCTGGGTCGCGCTGCACAGCGAGAGTGACTAAGAGCGACGCGCCAAAGCCCACCTAACTGGTAACGTCGAAGGCGTGAGTAAAACACCAATCGCCGCAATAGCCGCCGCGTTGATGCTGAGCGGATGTGGCGGCGGTGCATCAGTCAGTGAGCAGGACGCGCCCAGCGAGAAGGCGCCCATGGATTCCAGCCCGGCGGCGTATGAGATTGTGGAGGAGAAAAACATCTCATACGCCAACTGCCGCAGGGTCGCCTACAAGATCAAAGTAGCCGATGGCGCCAGTCCTGAATCTGTCGAGGCGGCACAGCAACAGATCATCGATGAGCAGATCTCAAACTGGGACGACATCACCGTCTGGACCTACAACGAGTCAGACACCGACGAGTACATCAAGAACTCGCGATTCACTGTTGACATGGCGGAGTATTCAACCTGCCAATAGGTGATGCTGGATCAACACCACCCAGGGGGTAGCAATGCCCAGAGCCCCCCGCAAATGCAACCATGACGGGTGCGAGGTGCGCGGCACAACCACCTACTGCGCCGAGCACCGCCCCGTCAACTGGTCCAGCTCTACCCACCCGAGCAGCACTAGGGCGTCACGAAAGACCCGAGCGTTTGTGTTGAAGCGCGACCCAATCTGCCGCTGTCAAGGATGTCCTAAGTGCTCACCCCTGGGATGCTCAAGACCAAGCACCGAGGACGATCACACGGCCCCCCTCGCTCGGGGAGGCAGTGAAGCGCTCGACAATCATGCGGGCAAATGTAAGCAATGTCATGCATGGAAGACTGGTCAAGAGGCGGCAGAGGCGCGACGATCACGACGTTGAAGGGGGCCACCAACCCCCCACCCCCCTCGCCAGGGACACCGGAGAGGTGCTGTAGATTCCGACGCCTACGGTTCCCCCAACTTCGCCCTTGGCCGGCGACAGGCGGTCGCCCAGGAAGCGCTCAGGGCCTCAACCATCGAGTGTCGACGCCAGCCAGTTTGAGCCCCGCAGATAGCCGCTCACAGCCTGGACTATTCTTTTCGTAACACGTAAAATGGCTGGTATGACCTGCGAATGCGGCACCCCGCTACCAGCGCTTGAGCACCAGGGACGTCGGCCGCGCCACTGCTCTAACGCCTGCCGTCAGCGCGCGTATCGAGCTCGCCGCAAGTTGTCTGCCGTGCCATCTTCAATGACCGAGCGACGAGCATGGGCGCGTCGCATTGGCAAGCGCCCGGTGACCGTGACGGGCCACCCGGCGTCGTCTACGAACCGTTCCACCTGGTCAACGTTCGAGGCCGCGATGGCGTCGAGTGTCGGAGACGGCCTCGGCGTCATGATGGGCGACGGTCTGGCGTGTTTCGACTTGGACCATTGCCTAGTCGATGGCGCAGTGTCCACTGAGGCGAGCGAATTAATCGCCGCGATCACTGGGCCGATCCTGTACGTCGAGCGTTCGATATCGGGTGACGGCCTGCACGTCTTTGTTGAGTCTCACGCCACACGCGGGTATCGCCGCGGCGGTGTCGAGTTCTATCCGACTGGGAGGTTCATCGCGCTTACGGGCGACACCTTCCTCCTGTAGCGACCCCGCGATGGGTTCGCCATGAACCCGCGATGGGGGATGAGTCGTGCCGCAGCCGAAGAAGAACCCGAGCGTGCGTGCGCGAGCGAACAAGGCCACCACCGCGAAGTCCTTGGATCGTACCGACACTCACAAGGTTCCCGCGCTTCCTGCGCCCCCAGACAAGTTCGACGCTGACGGCGGGTTCACTCCAAGTCACTGGCACGAGCGGACCATCGAGTGGTGGAATGCGATCTGGGATTCGCCGCTTCCGGGGGCCTGGGAGTCGTTTGACATCCCCACGCTCTACACGCTTGCCCTGTTGTACGACGACATCTGGACGGCGCGCACCGCTAAGGACCGCAAGGACGCGGCTGGCGAGTATCGGTTGCAGCGCCGAGACTTCTTCATCGCTCCCTATGACCGCCTGCGTGGCGAGATCGTGTTCGCCGATGCGGCCGACGCGCGGGAGCGCACTCAACGTCGCCAGGCTCATTCTGCGATTCAGCCGTCACAAGCGGATGACCCGCGCCAGATCTTGGGGCAATGATGGCCACCCTCATCGTGCCCCCGCTCGACCTGTCTTATCCAACGCTTGGGCCTGCCGTTGCTGACTTCATTGAAGATCGCTGCGTGTATGGCCCCGGCTCACTACGCGGTGAGCCAGCAATCGTTGACCCCGAGTTTCGCGGCCAGCTCTATCGCATGTATGAGGTCTACCCGCAAGGCCACGCGCTCGCTGGTCGCCGTCGCTTCACCCGTGCGGCCATTGAGGTGCGCAAGGGCCTAGCGAAGACTGAGAAGGCCGCGTGGATCGCGTTCTGTGAGTTGCATCCTGAGGCGCCGGTTCGCTGCGACGGGTTCGACGCAAACGGCAACCCTGTTGGAGGGCCGGTCAACTTCCCGTACATCCCCATGCTTGCTCACACTCAAGAGCAGGTGATGGAACTTGCATATGGCGTCCTCAAGTACGTGGTCGAGAATGGCCCAGACGCCGACATGTTCGACGCATCACTTGAGCGCATCATCCGCCTTGGCCCTAAGGGTCAGTCGGACGGCAAGGCCGTTCCGGTTGCGAACTCTCCCGGATCTCGTGACGGTGCGCTCACAACCTTTCAGCACGCCGACGAGCCTCACCGCCTATACCTACCCGGTCACAAGCATGCGGTTGAAACGATGTCGGCGAACCTGTCGAAGCGTGGCATCGAGGACCCGTGGTTTCTGTTCACGGGAACGGCTGGTCAGCCTGGGCAGGGTTCCGTGCAGGAGGACGTCCGTGCTGAGGCAGAGGCTATCGAACGCGGCGAGATCGACAACCCCAAGTTGTTTTTCTTCGCGCGCTGGGCTGGCCCTGAGATGCCAGTTAGCACCCTTGAGGAACGCATCGCCGCGGTGGCGGATGCGACAGGACCTGCCGGAGAGTGGTCGCCTGGCAACTTTGAGAACATCGCCGCCCAGTGGGATCGCCCCCGCGCAGACAAGGCGTTCCTTGAGCGCGTCTGGCTGAACCGTTGGACCAAGTCTGGGTCTATGGCGTTCGACATCAAGAAGGTTGAGGCGCTGTCTACGCCAGGCGAGCGCATCCCCGATGGGGCGTTCGTCGCGCTGGGCTTCGATGGCGCCAGGTTCCGTGACGCCACAGGCATCGTTGCCACGGACATCATCACGGGCCGTCAGCAGTTGCTTGGCGGATGGGAACGCCCGCTCGAGTACGACGAGTGGGAAGTTGACGAGTCGGAAGTGACGGCGGTACTTGAGGACGCGATGTCCCGCTTCAACGTGTGGAAGATGTACGCCGATCCGCCGCACTGGACGGAGACCATCGGGTCATGGTCGGTGAAGTGGCCTGACCGTGTCGAGGAATGGTGGACCGCCCGCCCGAAGGCAATGGCGTACACCCTCCGCGAGTACGTCGAGGCCATCGACACGGGATCGATCTCGTTTGGTGGCGACACCGCCGAGTATGAAGACCTGATACGGCACATCGGCAACGCCGGCCGCAAAGACCTGCGCCTCAAAGATGACGAGGGCCAACCGCTCTGGGTTCTCCAGAAGCAGGACGGCAAACAAGATATCAAGTTCGACTTTGCCATGGCGTCCGTCCTCAGTTGGAAAGCATGCGCCGACGCCCGCAAATCTGGCGCCAAGCCCCGCGCGAAGATCGGCGGTATTCGAAGAATCTACTAGCCGCTTAGGGGGCACGCATGATCGCCACTACTCCCGAGGAATGGCTTCCAATTCTCGCGCGCAGACTTGACGCACGCCAGCCCGATATTGCCGTGAAGCGTTCCTACGTGAATGGTGAAGCACCATTGCCTGAGTCCGGTGAGAATGTGCGCGCGGCGTGGAAGGATTATCAGCGGAAGGCTCGCACCAACTATGGCGGGCTGGCCGCGAAGTCTTTGTGCAACCGGATTCGTGCAGTCTCCGTGACCGTTGGCGCCGACGATGACCTTGCGGTGACGTCGGCCGCGCGTCGCATCTTCCGAGACAACCGCCTGTCCGTGCAGTTCTCCGACGCAGTGACCGATTCCGCAGTGACGGGCATTGGTTACCTGCTGCTCGGTATGGACGCTGGCGGCGCGGTCATCACGGCTGAGAAGCCCGAGCTCTTCATTGCCGCACCAGACCCGTTGCGCCCGTGGGTTGCTCGTGCCGCCGCGAAGATTTGGCGTGACGTTGACCAGGCCCGCGACTACGCGCTCGTGTGGGCGAACGGTCAACGGCAAGAGTTCTCCCGCAGCGCCTACGTGACGGACACCACGACGGTGATACGTACCGCCGAGGGCGGCTGGCTTCCCACTGGCAACATCGAGTCGTACCAGGGCTCGCCACCCGTGGCGATCCTTGACTGGGAGAACCCGGCCGGATTCGTGTACCCCCATCATGACGTCATCGACCGTATCAACCTGGGCAAGTTGCAACGCCTTGTGATCGCGGCCATGCAGGCATTCCGTCAGCGCGCACTCAAGAAGTCCAACCTTCCCGAGGGTTGGGACAAGGATGCGGACGGCAACGACATCGATCTGGCGAAGGTGTTCGAGCCTAGCCCCGGCGCATTGTGGGACCTGCCCGAAGGTATCGACATTTGGGAGTCCAGCACCACGGACACCATGCCGCTACTTGAGGGCGAGAAGGCCGACGCTCGCGACTTTGCGGCAGTGTCCGGCACGCCCATCAGCGTGTTCATTCCTGACGGGGCGAACCAGTCTGCCGAGGGCGCACACAACGCCAAGGACCAGCAGATCAGCCAAGCGCAGGACGCCATTGACAGGTTCAAGCCTGCCGCCGCTGGCATCATGGTCCGCGCGCTGATTGCCGAGGGTCTAGACCTGGCTGGCGCGACGGTCGATGTGCAGTTCGCCAAGCCCGAGCACGTGTCGATGTCCGAGAAGTACGCGGCGGCAGCACAGGCTAAGCAGGCTGGCGAGTCGATCAAGACCATTCAGCGCAAGATCCTGGGTTACACGCCCGAGGAGATGGCACAGGCTGAGCAGGACTTGGCGGATGAGCAACTGGCAGCAGCGCTAGCGGTGCAGGTTGCCGAGCCTGTTGCGGCGCCGGTGGCCGCGAATGCCAACGCTTAGCCCGATCCTCAGGGCCAACATGGCCGCTGTTGCTGAGGTTCGGAAACGCACCGCGGACTATGCGGCCCTGTTGTGGAAATCCCAGTCGGGTTTTCGTGACGATGACGTGGCGACGTTCACACGCCGCATGGTGCCAACCGTTCAGGCGGCACAGGTTCGCGTTGCGGCATTGACGAGTTCCTACATTGCGAGGACGACAGGCGAGAAGCCCGTCCCTGTAGTTCGGGCTGATGTGACCAACGGTCGCGGCGTCGATCCGGTTGAGGTGTACACGCGCCCAGCCGTAACGGTGCGCACGCAACTATCTCAGGGGGCGTCGTTCACTGCTGCCACAGCGGCCGGACTTGCACGCTTGCAGTCCATCGCGGCCATGGATTTGCAGATGTCGAAGGTGCGGCAGTCGCGGTCCTCGTTGCAACGTTCGTCGTACCAGTTCTATGCGCGTGTGCTGACCGGCTCCGAGAACTGCGCGCTCTGCGTAATCGCGTCGACGCAGCGCTACCGTCGCGGGAACCTAATGCCCGTGCACCCAGGGTGCGACTGTGGCATCGAGCCGCTACCTCGTGGCGCGTTCCCGAACCAGGTCATCGATCAAGACCTGCTGGACCGCACTCATGAGCAGATCGCCTCAAAGCTTGGCGCATCCGACCCGAGCGCCAGGCAGTTGGGCCAGGGCAAATACGTCAACTACAACACCACCGGCTCAGACGCTCGCGGTGGTACGCGGTTCGGCAAGAACGAACGCCTCGCCGACTACACCGACCTCATCATCAGCAGAGATCACGGCGAGTTTGGGCCGACGCTGACCTGGCGCGCTGACCACTTCTCCACAGGGGGCGACTTCAAGTGACTCGCCAAACCGTGCCCACGCACCATCAACGCGGACCCGAAACATGCTCGGTCGAATCCTGCGATAGGCCGACCACGCGCCAAGCGCTTTGCTATGGGCACTACAAGCGCAAACTGCGCGGGGCCGACATGGAGTCGCCGTGGCAGCGCGGAGCGACGCGAGACAGCGCATGCTCAATCGAATGGTGCGAGCGTCGCGCAGATGCTCACGGAATGTGCGAGGGCCACAACCGTCGCAAGCGCACGGGCGTCGATCTCAACAAGCCGTGGCGATACAACGAATCCGGAGAGGGCCGCACGCCGGACGGATACGTCCTCGTGTTCGACCGAGACCCAGAGGGCCGACGCCTAAAGACGTATCGGATGAAGCATCGGATTGTCATGGAAGAGACCCTTGGTCGACCGCTTCGAGGAACCGAAAACGTGCACCACCTTAATGGCGTGAGAGACGACAACCACCCAGAGAACCTTGAGCTTTGGGTGGTGTCACAGCCAGCCGGACAGCGACCCGCCGACCTTGTGGCGTGGGCGCGTCAGATCATCGAACTTTATGCCGACGAGCAGGACCGCTTCACCGGTCCCGCCAACCTCTAGACCTCCGTCACGTGCGAAGCGTGACGGCCTTACCCCCGCGATGGGAGATCCAACCATGTCCACCGAAGCAACCACCGCCACGCCCGAGGTCACACCGAAGGCAACCCCCGCCGAACCAGTCAAGCCCACCGAGCCCACCACAACGCCCGCCGTTGAGGAGCCGCTTGGTGAGTCGGGACTTAAGGCCTTGCAGGCCGAGCGCGAAGCTCGGAAGGCCGCAGAGAAGCGCATTGCCGACTTTGAGAAGGCTGAGCAAGAGCGCGAGCAGGCAGCGATGAGCGAACTCGAGAAGGCCAACGCGCGAGCAGAGGCCGCAGAAAAGTCCGCCGCCGAAGCCGCAGCAAAGGTACTCCGTGCCGATGTTGCAGCGGCCAAGGGAATCCCTGCCGCACTCCTGTCGGGGTCCACTCAGGAAGAACTCGAAGCGTCGGCGGACGCATTGCTGGCATTCAAGGGCACGATGCCCTCAGTGCCAAGCGCGGCAGGACAAGGACAGGTTGGCGTTCCGATTACCCCTCCCGCGAATCGTCTGGACGCACTCGACGCCGAAATCGCCGACGCCCAGAAGGCCCGCAACTTCACTCAGGTCATCGCCCTCAAAGAGCAACGCTCGGCGCTGGCCGCAAAAACAACTAAGGAGTAGCCATGTCCGCAGTTAGCGGTCTCGGTACCACTTTCAACCTCCCCAACTACCACGGCGACCTGATCGAACTCACGCCGTATGACACCCCGCTCCTGTCTGCCGCTGGCGGCATCACGGGTGGCGGCGCCGTGTCTGATACGACCATCGAGTGGCAGACCTACGACCTGCGCGACGCGGCCGTTCGTACCCGCCTTGAGGGTGCAGACGCACCTACTACGGAAGAGCGGGCTCGTGCGAACGTGACGAACCGTACGCAGATCTTCCACGAGGCCGTGTCGACTTCCTACACCAAGCAGGCGGCGACTGAGCAGTACGCCAGCGCAAACGGTGGCGCAGCCAACCCGGTCCAGAACGAGCACGCATGGCAGGTTGTCCAGGCCCTCAAGCAGGTGGCCCGCGATGTCAACTACTCGTTCTGGAACGCCCAGCGCGTGGACCCCGCGAACAACAGCACCGCCCGCCAGATGGCTGGCCTGCTGTCGGTCATGTCGTCCAACGCCCAGGTCAAGGCCGAGGCGCTGTACGTCGACGCATCCGCTGCAACCGACACCATCACCAAGACCCACAATCTGGTTGTCAACGACAAGGTTGTGTTCACAGACGTTGGCGCCTCCACGACCATCGTCCCCAACCGTGCCTACTGGGTCACGTCGATCAGCACCACGGCGTCGTTCAAGGTGTCGGCAACCCAGGGCGGGACGGCCATCACGGTCGGCACCGCGACGGTGTCGTTCTACGGCATGAAGGCCGCGTCCATCCTCACCACGGACGACGTGAACGTGTTGCTCCAGTCGGTCTTCGACAACGGCGGCATCACTGAGCAGGGCACCGCAACCCTGTTCGTTCCTTCGGGTCAGAAGCGCATGCTCACCAAGGCATACGCGACGTCCGGCACCGCTGCGAACCAGCTCGCCGGAACCCGCAACGTCGGCGGTCTCAACCTGGAGACCATCATCACCGACTTCGGCGTGCTGAACATCGCCGTCGACCGCAACCTGCCCGCTGACGCGCTGACGGTTGTGTCGCTCGATCAGATCCAGCCTGTGTTCACGAACATCCCGAACAAGGGCGTGCTCTTCGAGGAGGAGTTGGCTAAGACCGGCTCGTCTGACAAGACGCAGATCTACGGCGAGATCGGCCTCAAGTACGGCAACGAGGCGTCGCACGGCGTCATTCGCGGCCTGTTCGCGTAACCGCTGACGCTCGCTCAACAACTCAACAGGAGGTGGGATCGTGGCTGTAGTCCAACTGGCAAGTGCCGAAGATGTTGCGACGGCGCTGGGCCGCGATCTCACCCCTGCTGAGGGGTTGCAGGTTGAGCCAATCCTTGACATGGCGTCGGAGCAGTTCCGGCGCCGGTCAGGACAGGGCTTCACCGCCGGTTCGTCCGTGGTGCGCCTCAAGTCCAACGGCGGGAAGGTCTACCTTCCGCAACGTCCCGTGGTCGCTGTCACCTCCGTGGTGGACGATGCGGGCGCTGACGTGGAGTACACGCGCCATGACCAGTGG
>DASWGU010000231.1:0-14267 GCA_036393555.1 Gemmatimonadaceae bacterium | reverse complement strand
CGCGATCTGCACGCCGGCGAGGCCGCGAAACGCGAGGTCGTCACGGCGCCGCTCGCGCGCGAGGAGCCAGTCGGCCGCGAGCAGGACTGGCTGGACGAGTCCGACTGCGAAGACCAGCTCGAAGAAGCCGCGCCGCGCGTACTCGGCGTACGTCAGATCGGGCGTCACCTGGACGAGCGCGTCGCCACCGAACAGGTACCGGAACTGCACGATCACGAAGAGCAGGAACAACAGGTCGATCGCGGCCAGCGCCGTCGCGACCTCGGTGATCGCGAGGGTGGGCCGTCTCGGGACGAGCGCAAGCAGACCACCGCCCTGCCCGAGGACACGAAGCGGCGGCAGCTCGGTGCCTGTCAGGAATCCGCGAAGGTATCCGGTTGCGAGCCATGCAGATACCGAGAACAGCAGCACGTGGCTCGCGATCAGCTCGAGGTCAATGCGGAGGACGTTCAGCACCAGGTCCGCGAACACGGCGTCGGCCGACATGAACAGAGCGCCGAACACCACTACGAGTGGCGTCGCGATGACGAGCCCGCGCCCGATCGCCGTGGCCTGGCGCCAGCCGCTGACACGGCCGGTTTCGCGACGCGGGGTCGACCGCGTCGCCTGGAGCAACACCAGCACGGCGGACGTCCACGCGTGCAGCGCCCCTGTCGCCCACGCTCGGACGTACCGGAGGACGCCGGCGTGACGCACCCACGCCGCGACGACGCGATAGGCCGCCAGCGCGAACGCCAACGTCGCGCAGCCCAGCGCGAGCAGTTTAAGCGGCGGCGAGTCACGCCACGCAAGGCCGGCCGCAAACAACACACCGATCGCCAGCCACGCGACGCGCTCGGGATCCAGCTGGGCGCCTGCGGGCCGGTGCAGCACGAGTGCGGCGATCGCGACCGAGGCGACGCAAAGGAACATGTTCAGCCCCGGCGGGCCGGGAGCGCGCAGCAGCAGGTCGCTCACCACGCCGATCAAAAGACCGGCGATGAGCAGCGCCGCCATCGGTGCGGGTCGCGCAGCCTCGGCTCGTCCGCTACCGGGCGTTTCGCCTGCGGCCTGTCCGCTACCGATTCCTTCGCCGGCTCCTCGACCGCTGGCCGCGGGCACGCTCATGGCCTGCCGGGAGGCTGCTTCGTCTAGCATGCGCACCGCCTGAGTTCTCTCCGACCGTGCGCGGCGGGATCGGTAGTCACCATCGCCATGACCAACAGTGGGCCCGCGACCAGGGCCCCGGCGACCAGGCCTGCCCGCCTGATTTCATTCACGCTCGTCCTCCCGGAGGGATCGTCTAAAGTACTCTACAGAATAAAGTAGGAGGCCATCAAGTGCAAGGGTGCACGTAGCAGGGGGCCGCGTTACGCATCATGGTGGGACGCGGTGCGGGGCGGTGGACATCCATCCCGGGCGGTCTCGGTCCGCCTTTGCCCCCGGCCGGACGCCGAGCGCCCGCCTTTTCCCGACGTCAGTCGCGGCGAGCTGCGCGCCTGACCGCCCTGAACCCCACCAGCTTCTGCTGGTCCGGATCCCACAGCTTCAGCGAAGTCGTTCGCAGGCTGGCGCGAAAGGTCAGCACGGGCACGGCCCGGAACTCCGGCACCGACTCATGCGCCGCCTTCAGACGATAGTTCGGAATGCGGGGATCGACATGGTGCACGTGGTGCCGGCCGATGCTTCCCGTGAACCACTCGAGCACCGCGGGCAACCGGTAGAACGAGCTGCCGTGCATGGCCGCCGTCACGTAATCCCACTCCTCGTGGTTCTCCCAGTACGCGGCGTCATGCTGATGCTGCACGTAGAACAGCCAGATCCCCATGATGGACGCGAGGTAGACCACGGGCGCGTAGGCCAGCAGCATGGCCTGCCATCCCACAATCCACGTCAGCGTGCCGATCATGGCGACGATCGCCAGGTTGGTGACGTGGACGCCCGGCCCCTTGGCCGTTCTGGGGGAGTCGGCGGGCGGCTTCAACCGGTGGTGCGCGATCAGGTAGATCGGCCCCACGAACAGCATCACGAACGCGTTCCGGTACACCCGGTACCGGAACCGCCCCCACCGGTTCAGCGAGCGATACTCATCCACTGTGAGCGTGTCGACGTCGCCATGTCCCCGCCGATCCAGGTCGCCGGACGAGGCATGGTGCAGCGCATGGTCGCGCCGCCACTGTGCGAACGGCGTGAGCGTGATGACGCCGGTGATGAACCCGATGATCTCGTTCGCCCGCCGCGACGCGGTGAACGAACCGTGGCTGCAGTCGTGCATGATGATGAACGTCCGCACGAAGAACAGCGCGGTGACCGGCAGCAGCAGGACCGTGAGCCACCAGGCATGCGCCACACCCCAGAACATCAGGGCGAAGGCGGCGGCCAGCGGCACGAACGTGGTGATCATCTGCGAGCTCGCGCGCCCCGCGCTGCTGGCGCGAAACGCGGCGGCGCGCGCCTGGATGGACCGGGATGACTTCACCGGCGCGAGTTGGCTGGCATGCATCGCTGGCATCCGTGAACGCTATCGGCGTCGGGGAGCATGCACCAGTGATGCTACCATAGGAATTGCTCCAACACGGTGCCACATCGTCGCGTGGAGCAGTATTGTCGAGTGGTATCCCCGAGAACATGAAACGGACGCGACCGTGGCGGCGTACCGCGGAGGGCATGGGTGCACGACGCGATTGGAAAGCGCGGTCCACGACACACACCGGCAGGCGGGGCTCTCCGTGCTCGGGTGCCCGCAGTCGCCGCCGCGATGGTCGCGGTCGGCTGCGCATCGCGCAGCGTACCCCCTCTGCCTCCCGCAACCTGTCCGGCCACGGTCATCAACCGTTGGCTGGCGGGGACACCTGACGATCCCCGCGTGCTCCGGGTCTGGATTGACGAGGCGTCCCAGGAGTTCGACGGCTGGAGCGCCTACGGCCGTCGTCGTCTCCGCGTGGCCACGGACCGGTGGAACGCTCTCCGTCTGCCGGTGCGTTTCGAAATCGCCACCGCGGCGCGTAACGCCGAAATCGTGGTGAACGTGGTGGATACATTGCCCGCGCACCAGCAGGAGCGCGCCACGGAGCAGGCCGGACTGACGCAGCTCACGTTCACTGCCACCCGCGTCATCCTGAAGGCACATGTGTTCGTCGCCGTGCGCGCGAGATTCGGCATTCGATTCCGGATTCCCGAGCAACAGGCCACACTGCTGCACGAACTGGGGCATGCGCTCGGCCTCCCGCACGCGACCGGCCCGAAGTCACTGATGTCGGAGCGACGATTCGGAGCCACGCTCACCGGAACCGACATCGTCCTGGCACGCTCGGTCTATCCCCCGGCACCGTGCGCGGCGTCGCCCGTGAGCGCTGTCCCGGCCAGGACACCTGGTCGGGCGGCATCGGCCATCACTGTTACCGGGGATGGATATGCGCGAGGACTGCAATGGGCTAATGTGACCCTTTACAGAACTGAGACGTCGCTGCAACAGGATCCAGCAGGCAGGCTGAGCCGTGAAGAATCCAGGACATCCATTCACGCAGAGCGTCGCCACCCTGTTGGGGGTGGGGCTGACGCTGGCGGGATGTTCGACCGGCCTCCAGACCACCGCCGGCCGCGCGTCCTGCGCGCAGCTCACTCCGCCGAAGTGGGTTTCGGCCTCCGTTGACTGGCGGCCTCACGATCCGCTCCGGGAAGTGCGCGTCGCCCTGGTCTCCGATCGGGACACCCGTGATGGCTGGCGAGCGCACGGAACACACCGGCTCCATACCGCACTGGCGCACTGGAACAACGTGTCACTGCCGGTGAAGCTGGTGCCGGCGAAGACCCTCCGATCAGCAGAAATCACCGTGTACGTCATTCGGTCGTTTCCGCCAGAGACGCCCAATCAGCGATATCGGGCCGGCCAGACGAACCTGACCTATGTAGACGGCGAGATCACCAGCGCGCAGATCTTCATCGCCGAAGCCACGCCGCTGGGGGAGCGGTACTCCGTTGCGGATCAGCTGGCGACGTTGCTGCACGAACTGGGGCACGCCATCGGCCTGCCGCACGTGGCGCATCCCGATGCACTGATGGCAACCCGAACGCGTGCGGGCGAAGTGACAGCGGTCGATGTCACGCTGGCGCGCTCCGTGTACAGCGCCCGTGGCTGTCCTCGAGTCCAGCTGGCTGCGAACGAGACCTTCCCGCAGTCGCATTAGGCGCCGCCGTCAGGCGGAATGCGGACCGGACGGGATCGCGCTCTGATCCCCCACGACGTGAATCGTGCGAGTGGGGAAGGCAATGGACGTGCCGGCGCGCTCCACCACACCCATGAACCCCAGGAGCACCTCCTGCCGTATCGCCTGGAACTCCGCGAAATCCCGCGTCTGGAACCAGGCCATGATCTCGACGTCGAGTGACGACGCGGCAAACTCGCGAAAGCGCACGACCACGGCGTCCGGCCAGATGTGCGGATGGTCGCGCAGCACCCGCTCGAATCCGGCGAGCACCTCCCGCATCTGTGCCTGCGTGGTCTCGTAGACCAGCCCGATGATGGTGTGCAGCCGGATCCGGTCGCGCGCGCTGTACGACTCGAGGCGGGAATCGGCGAGCTTGCCGTTGGGAATGGTGACCAGTGTCCGGTCCAGCGTCCGGAAGCGGGTGGATCGAAGTCCGATCTGCTCCACTGTGGCGACGAAGTCCTCGATCTTCACGAAGTCGCCCACCCGGAAGGGCTGGTCCACGCCGAGGGAAAAGGCGCCAAACAGGTTCTCGACCGTCTTCTGCGCGGCAAGGGCGAGTGCCAGGCCACCCAGACCGAGGCCAGCCACCAGGCTGGCGACGGGGTAGCCGAGTACTGACAGCGCCGCCACGACGGCAATCGCGAGGACGGCGATCTTGGTGACGCGGGACCCTAACGGGATGAGTCCCGCCGAGGTGGTCGATGTCCGCGCCCACGGCGACGCGCGCAGCATGTGGAAACCCACATCGATCAGCCGGAACAGCGACCAGTAGAAGACGAGAAAGTAGCCGGCCCGCACCACGCGGAAACTCATGGCGGCCGCCGGTGGATACAGTCCCAGCAAGCCCACCAGTGCCGCGACAGCCGCCAGCGCCAGCGCCGCGCTCAGCGGGCCCGCGAGCCGCTGGATCACTTCATCGTCCCAGGTGACGCGTGTGCGCATCGTGATCCGCCCGATGGCCGACTGCCCCAGCCGGCCGGCGACCTTCCCGAACAGGATGCCGATCCCCACGATCAGCAGCAGCGCGATCCACTGCCACCGCAACACCTCGAAGGGTCCGGGACGCAGGAGCACTGCGGGGAGGTTCTCGAGGATCCAGCGATCGTCGAGCGATTCGTACCAGCGCGGGATCAGCTCCACGGTCGCGCTGGAGAAGCGCCAGGAGGGACTGCCGTCCTGATTCCGGATCAGACGAACCGGCCGCGCGGCACTGTCGACATCGCGTATGGTGCCCAACTGCTCGATGCTCGCCGGGAGGCCGTCGGAGATATCCCCCCGCTCCAGCGGCGACACGCGTTCCAGGTCAACCCAGAGGTTCCGGTCGAGGACCGCCTTCAGCTGTCGGGCCAGCTGTGGCCCTTCGTCTCGTCGCGCTTCCGGTAGCTCGAGAAAGGTGGCGGCTTCAGCGAAGCGTGCCGCGCGCGCCAGCGTGAGGTATAGCTCGACGGCAGCCCGGGGCGACGCCGGGGACACATCGATCGCCGTGCTGTCCAGCGTGCTGTCGCCGCCGGCGGCCGGATCCTGCGCCGGCAGGCGCGCGGCCGGGAGGGCGGCACCAACGAGCACCGCGAGCCCGAGGGCGATCCTGCGCGTTCCTGTTCTTCCGTCTCCCGTCACCCAGCTCCGGCCTGCCATCTACTTCGTCGCCTTCGAGCGGTCTTCGTATGGCCGCAGCCACCAGTCGAAGAACGTCCACACGCGGTTCCACGAGTCGATCTGAGCCGGTGAGTCGTCGCGCTCCCAGGTCGTGCGGTTCACCCGCCGATTGAAAGTATGGCCGACGCTGCTCGGCCCCGGAGCCGGGTCCACGTAGATCTTCGTCTCGGCGAGGTCCGGCTTGAGGGCCCGGAGTTTCCAGACCAACTGCTCGTCCTCCACGAAGTCGACGTCGGTGTCGTTCGTCGCCACGTGAACGAGCATCGGCACCTGCAGTTTCTGGACATGGTACAGCGGCGAGCGCTTGATGTACTCCTCGCGCTTCTCGAACGGCAGCCCCTGGATGCCCGCCTGGGTGGAGAAGGATCGCTGATAGCCCGGACCCTTGTAGGAGAGCCGGAAGATGAGGTTCGAGACGGGCACGTGCGCCGCACCGGCCACGAACGGATGCTGTTCACGGAAGAGGATCAGCGACGCGATGTAACCCCCATGGCTCCAACCCATGATGCCGATCCGTTCGGGATCCACGTGGGGCAGGGTCTTGAGGTACTCGACCGCGGAGACGACGTCATCCAGTTCCTTGTCGCCGTAGTCGATGGCGTTGAAGTGCGCGGCCCCGAAGCCGGTGCTTCCCCGGTACTCCGGGGCGATGATGACGAAGTCCCGTTCGATCGCCTCGCGAACGAACGGGAACAGGCGGTACGACCACCAGCTCCCGTGTACGCCACCGTGCACCCACACCATCGCCGCGTGGCCACGGGCGCCGCGCTTCTGCAGCGGCTGGTAGAGCGAAGCCGGGATGGTCATGCCGTCCACACTGCTCTTGTACGAGACCGTGCTGTAGTCAAGCACTCCCCTGCTGCGTGCGACGGTGGTGCTCTCGGCGACCATGCGCTGGGCGATCTGGTTCTCGAAGTTCGGTTGCGGATGGTCTTCCGGCCGATTGCTGACGTAGAGCTGCCGGGCGCGCGCGGAGTCCATCACCACCGGCGGGCCACCCCGACCCTGTCCCCGGCCCCCGCGTCCGCCGCCCTGGGCGACCGCGGTTGGTGGAGCCACGCAGAGCGCCGCGAGGGCAAGGGCGGCGGCGTGGCGCAGAACGCGTGAGGGAAACGGAGACATGCGCGGACTCCTGAACGGTCTTGGGTTGAGCACTGTGTCCGCGCAAATTGGCCGCCGATGACGCCGCGCGAAAGGTGCGGTTGCCCTCTCGGCACTGGTGTCGCGCGGCAATCATGCGGCTCCGTCCAGATCGAAAATCTCCTCCACGGCTCGCCCGAACAGCCGACCCATCTTCAGGGCGAGCGGCAGGCTGGGGTCGTATTTCCCCGTCTCGATGCTGTTGATGGTCTGTCGCGACACACTGAGCCGGTCAGCCAGTTCCGCTTGCGACCAGTCCCGTTCGGCGCGCAGGACTTTCACGCGGTTCTTCACGCGTAGCGTCTCCGCGCGAAGGTCAGTCCCAGGAAGTACATCGCCGGCAGCATGGCCCAGACGTGACGGTAACTCCAGTCGTCGCGGTTGAGGGTGACGGCCAATTCCAGGAGTCCGAGGGTCATGAGCAGCAGGACTGCGAGCACGAAGGCGACGGCCAGGGCCTCCAATTGAATCCGCTGCTCGAGCTCGTCGAGTTCGCGCGCAGCTCGCACGATGGTGAGCAGCGCCGCGGCGGCGATGGGAGTGGGCGCGAGCGCCGCGATGACGCGGCCCCAGGTTGGGACCGCTGGGCTTTCCAGCGCGATTCGCGCCCCGAACCAGGCGATGAACCACGCGGCGCCCCAGAAGAAGGGTCGGGCAACAATTGGGACGGGTTGGGTGGCGGACTTGGTGACCATGCTGGGGATCTCTCGGTAAAGGTGACGTGACAATAAGTACAGGATGCTTGACTATTTGTCAAGGGTATTTACAGACGTTCGAAGAGTGCGATGACCGGTTGGGCTGCCCTCGGTACCAACTGCCGATGCGCCCCCGGGCACCAGCCGAAAGGACATGCTGCCTGGGAGGCGGGGCGCCGGAGGCGTTCCCCGCGAGCGTGTCAGCCCCGTTGCGCGTATCCGGCGTGTACGGCATTTCTGTCGACTGGCATCTCCGCCTTACCCTCCCGCTCTTCCACCACCGAGGTATGCCGATGTCGCGTCCGATCGGAGCGACCCGCTTTCTCGCCGCGCTGCTGGCCATGGCCATGGCCGTTCCCGCCGGCGCGCAGCAGCGCATTGACGAGGAGTACACGAACCAGATCAAGCAATTCCTGCGCGACCCGCGCATAACGACGGAGCTGGTCGACCACCTGCCCGCGTCAACCACCGTGCCGACACCGCTCAAGCATTTCGGCCACATCATGGGCGCGTGGGGCGTGCTGGACAAAGCCGAGGCGATGCACTCGTACTACGAGGCCATTGCCAGGGCGGCGCCTGGTCGCGCGCGGTTCGTGCGCATCGGGAAGAGCGAAGAAGGGCGCGATATGGTGGCGCTCATCATCGGGAGCGAGGAGACCATCCGGAACCTCGACCGGAACAAGGCGGACATCGACGCGCTCACGGATCCCCGGCGCACCACCGAGGCGCAGGCGCGGCAGATCATCGAGCGGGCGAAGCCGGTTTACTGGGTGACCAGCGGCATGCATTCGCCCGAGACGGGCGGGCCGCAGATGCTGATGGAGCTCGCCTATCGGCTGGTGGTGAGCGAGATGCCGCTCATCCGGAACATCCGGAACAACGTGGTCACGGTCATTACGCCGGTTGTGGAGGTGGACGGCCGGGAAAAAGTCGTGGACGCCTACAACTACTCCAAGAGCCACCCGGGCGTCTCGCGCAACAACCTGATGATGTACTGGGGCAAGTACGTGCAGCACGACAACAATCGTGACGGCATGGGGCAGTTCCTCGCGCTCACACGCCACATCGAGAAGTTCGGCCTGGAGTGGAAGCCGACTGTCCTGCATGATCTGCATGAGGCGCAGACGCTGCTGTACGCTTCGACGGGCACGGGCCCGTACAACGAGGGCGTGGACGCCATCACGATCAACGAGTGGTGGATCCTGGCCCAGAACGACGTGATCGAGATGACGAAGCGCGGGGTGCCGGGCGTGTGGACGTATGGTTTCTACGATGGGTGGACCCCGAACTACATGTTCTTCGTGGCGCACGGCCACAACGCCATCGGGCGGTTCTACGAGGTGCAGAGTTACGGACCGGACACGACCACCGTGGGCGGCGGCCAGAGTCGCGAGTGGTTCCGTCCCAATCCAACGCCGCGCAACGTCGCCTGGGGGCCACGGAACAACGTGAACATCCAGCAGTCGGCCCTGTTGTTCGCGCTCGACCGCACGGCGAAGGACCGGCGGTTCTTCCTGGAGAACTACTGGATCAAGAATCAGCGCGCTGTCGCGAAGGGGACGGATGGTCCCACCCATGGCTGGGTCATTCCCGCCACGCAGCGCCGCAAGGCCGACGCGGCGACGCTGGTGAATGACCTGATGGTGCAGGGGGTTGAGTTCCACACGGCGACCAACGCCTTCCGCAGCGGCAGTATGGACGTGAAGGCGGGTGACTGGATCATCCGCGGCGACCAGCCCTACCGCACGGTCGCGGACATGTACTTCGCCATCCAGCGCTTTGCGCCGGGTAATCCGTCGCCCTACGACGATACCGGCTGGACGCTGCAGTACACCCGCAACGTCGTGGTCAGCGAGTTGACCGAGGCCGGCGCGCTGCAGCAGCCGATGAAGCCCGTATCGGGCCGGGTGACTGCACCCGGTGGGCTGACTGGTTCCGGCAACACGATCGTGGTGGAACATACCGGCGACAACAACATCGTGACGTTCCGCTATCGCCTGAAGGATGTGAGGATGTCGGCGGCGGAAGAGGATTTCGACGCGGCCGGCAAGCGGTTCCGCGCCGGTGCCGTGGTTATTCAGAATGCCAACGCGGCACAGGTCGAGCCGGTGCTCCGCGAGCTGGGTCTGTCGGGCTACGCGATGGCGTCGGCGCCGGGTGTGGCGACGCACGACCTGGACATTCCGCGGATCCTCTATCTGCACAGCTGGAACCGGACGCAGGACGAAGGCTGGGTGCGAGCGGCGCTCGAGACATACGGTGTGCCGTTCACGTACATGGGTGACAAGGAGGTCGCGAACATGAGCGACCTGCGCGCCCGCTACGACGTCGTCATCTATCCCCACATTGGCGGGAACGCGCAGTCGGCCGTCAATGGCGTTCCTATGACGGGAGACCAGCCCATCCCGTACCGGAAGACGGCCGAGACGCCGTCTTTCGGCACGCCGGATTCCACGAGTGACATTCGGGGCGGGATGGGCATCAAGGGGCTGATGAACCTGTACCAGTTCGTGGAGCAGGGCGGCACGCTGATCACGGAAGGGTCGACGTCGACCATCTTCCCGGAGTACAACCTCACGCCGGGCGTGACCGTGGAGAGTCCGCAGGGGTTGTTCGCCCGCGGATCGATCATCCGCGGCATGGTGGCCGATGCGCGCAGTCCCCTGGCGTACGGCATCGGCGAGAACCAGATCCCGGTGTACTTCAGCCAGGGTCCGGTGATCAACGCGGGCGGGGCCGGTTTCTCCGGGTTCGGCGGCTTCGGGCGTGGCAGCGGGATGAGCCAGAACACCACGCCGATGGCGAACCGACCGCCGGTGTCGACGTTCCCGTCGTTAGGTGGCGCGGGAATGGGAGAGACCCCAGCCGGCCGGGGCGGCCGCGCCGGTGGCGGCGGACGCGGTGGTCGCGGCGGGGTCGGTGGCGGAGCCATTACCACGGCACCGCGGGTGGTGCTGCGTTTCCCGACCGACACGACGCAGATGCTCCTGTCCGGCGTTCTGGTGGGTGGAGGCAACCTGTCGGGCCGCGCCCAGCTGGTGGACACGCCGATTGGGGAAGGGCACGTGGTGAGCTTTGCCATCCGTCCGTACTGGCGCTGGCAGACCCACGGCACCTACATCTTCGGCTTCAACGCTATTCTGAACTGGAATGACCTGGGAGCGGGAAGGGCGCCAGCCGGCCGGCCGGCGTCGGGGCAATAGGGGAACGAGAACCCAGGAAGACAGGAGCTTCGAGGTAGCAAAACGCGACGATTGACAAAGGGAAAGCAGGTGACCGATGGTACTGACTCTCCCTCGGTCCCTGCTTCCCCCTTCTGTTTCCGACGACTGACGACTGACGACTGACGACTGACGACTGACGACTCTTCACCTCGGCGGGAACCGCCCCAGCACGTCACGGATGATGGCGTCGATTTCCTCCTGCGGCTGGTTCGACGTCCGCGCATCGAGCACCGCTCCTTCCGCTGAGCCGCGCCACAGGAGTTCCCGGCTCGATCGATCCAGCACGTCGACGACAATCGTTCCCGAAAGCCGGTTGCCGGGTGCGTCGTACAGCGGCAGCCAGCCGTAGCCGAAGCCGATGCGGTACGCGCAGGCGTAGCCCCAGGGATCCCGCCAGTACGGGCTTCGATAGAACCACGGCGTGCCGCGTCGGCTGAAGCCGAACGGGTACCGAGGCCCGAACCAGACCGAGACCGAGGGCCCACAGGTCGCGGCCGCCCAGCGCGTGCGGTAGTCATCTCGCGTCGGGCCGATGACGAACGCCGTCACGAGCAGGTCGGCGGTTTCCGGCGATGCCGTCGACAGCCCCCGTTCCTTCATCACGGTTTCAACCGCCCGCCGGACTCGCCGCTCCAGGAACGGATTCGTCGTGCTCTCTTCCTCGTCCTGCCGCGTGGAGTCCATCCACGCAAAGCTCCGTACGGCGTCGAACGACGCCTCGTGGTCGTAATCGGAGTGGATCCGATACGGGACGCAGCCCTGTACGCTGAGGGCTACCGCGATGCCTGCCAGGTACCAGCGGTTTGTTCGACTGCTCAGGATCGACATCACGCACCTCCCGGGAGCCCCGGCCGCAAAGTTCCTCGACGCGCCATGCTGCATGTAACACCGCATTGCGGCGCGGTTCCGTCGGGATGCTGCCGGCGGACGTCAGGGCCTGCCCGACAACAGGCCATCCAGGGGGCCGGCAGGGTCTCCCGCTCGACTCAGCTCGACTTCACGTAGGAGCACCCCGCCTCCTGGCACCGCACGGCGGCGAAGACCCCCGACGGCTGAAGAATGACGCCGGGCACCATGTGTGCGATCGCCACGTTGCGAGCCTCATCGGGGCTCACGCCATCTTTCGTGGCGACCATCTGCACGCAGTCGTCGAGAGCCAGGTTGCACGCCAGCGCGATGACGCCACGCTCCATCTGTCGGGGCAGCGCTGCCTGGTCGAACGGTGCCGGTACGCCGTCGGCTTCACCGGAGAGGAGCGCCGGATTCCGGTCGGTCGGTTGCAGTGTGAGCGGATGCGTGACGCTCCTGGCCTTGCCGATTCCGTACTTGTCCCAGAACGCCTGGTTCATGGCCAGCGCGATGGCATTGTGCCGGAGAATCACGACCGTCGAGAGGTCGGCCGGTGCGGCTCCCATGAACTGCTGGTACTGGCCGGCGTATGCGAACGCCCGCCACACACCGTACCCGCTTTCCACATCGGCGCAGTCGAAGACCGCTTTGTGCTTGCCCGTGAGCCGACTGGTCCAGGAGAGGTCGAATTCGCCCGCGGGCTGCGTTCTGCCCTCGGCCGTACATGAGGTCATGGCGAGCGCGATCGGGAGCGCGCTGTATGCCGCGGCCCCCGCGGTGACCCGCCCGAGAAAGTCCCGGCGGCTGGTATCCATTGGTGAATCCTCCCGGTGGGCTTGAAAACCGTGTCCTAATCGACAGATGAAGCCGGGTTCCGCGCCCCGGGTTCCACGCGCGTGGCATGGTGAATGGCGAATTCCGTGCGCCGGTGAGCCGGGGCGCGGTGACTCGTGGCAACACCTTCGGTCTGGTGCCTTCCCCAGCGCCTTCAGGCGGTGCAGGATATCGCAGGGCCGCGGACGCCGCTGCGGCAAAAACGACAGGAGGCTCAGCCAGTGGAGACGGATCGCGCCGATGTGAAGACGACCGACACGAACGCTCCCCCGCCCGGTCCCGGGGTGTCGCGACGCGACGTGATTGAGGGTCTGGCCGGATCAGTTGGCGCCGTGCTGTTGGCGGGCGTGGCTGGGGCGCACTCTGCGCAAGCCGCCACTCCATCTGGACAGTCAGCGGCCGCGACCGTTGCCGGACGTCGCATGGGTGCGCCGACGTCGGCAGTGGGCACCCGATCCCCGTTCGCGGCTCGTGCCACTCGGGCGCCCACCGGCCAGGAAGTCGGGAGTTCCTACACGCCGCTCCAGCATCTCTCGGGCACGATCACACCATCGGATCTGCACTTCGAGCGGCACCATGCCGGCGTCCCTACGATCGATCCGGTATCGCACCGCCTCGTCATTCATGGGATGGTCGATCGGCCACTCACGATGACGGTGGACGACATCCGGCGATTCCCGCAGGTCACGCGGGTCCATTTCGTGGAGTGCTCCGGCAACGGTCGCGCGGTCTGGCGGAACCCGCGGGCGGACATGACGCCCCAGCGCACCGATGGCATGACGAGCAATTCGGAATGGACGGGCGTTCCGGTGGCGACGCTCTTCCGGGAGGCCGGTGCGCAGGGCGCAGCGTCGTGGTTTCTCGCCGAGGGGGCGGACGCGTGCCAGATGACCCGCAGCGTCCCGATGGAGAAGGCGTTCGATGATGCCCTCGTGGTCTGGGCGCAGAACGGCGAGCCACTCCGTCCCGAGCAGGGCTTCCCGCTTCGCCTGCTGCTCCCGGGTTTCGAAGGGAATGCGAACGTGAAATGGCTCCGCCGTCTGGAGCTTGGCACCGCACCGTGGATGACTCGGTGGGAGACGTCGAAGTACACCGACCCGTTGAAGGACGGCACCGCGCGGATCTTCAGCCTGGCGATGGACGCCAAGTCGATCATCACGTCGCCCAGCCTGCCCGGGCGGCTCGAGGGATCGGGGTGGCGCGAGGTGGCCGGTGTGGCGTGGTCTGGCCGGGGCCGGATCACCCGCGTGGAGGTGAGCACCGATGGTGGCGTCACGTGGCGGGAGGCGAGCCTGCAGGAGCCGGTGCTCAGCAAGGCGCACACCAGGTTCAGTCACATGTGGAACTGGAGCGGCGAGCCCGCCGTGCTCCTGAGCCGCGCCACCGACGAAACAGGATACGTCCAACCGACGCGACAGCAGCTGCTGGACGCCCGCGGCGCGGGAACGGACTACCACTACAACGCGATCCGGGGATGGCAGGTGGAGCGGGATGGCGGACTCTCCTTCTTCTGGGAGACGTGATGCCTCGCGCCATCCTGCTGCTTTGCGCCATGCTCCTGACATCTGCGTGTCGCGTCGAGAACCGGAGTGGCTCCTCCGCGGCAACCGTTGCGTCCGGAGTGGGCCAGTACGGCATCGGCCACGCCGCCACCGCGGCCGACGTGGCGGCGTTCGACA
>DASWGU010000230.1:0-9260 GCA_036393555.1 Gemmatimonadaceae bacterium | reverse complement strand
GGTGGACCTGGGCATCCTGACCTATGTCGTTTCTGCGAGGGACGGCAAGGTCATTACCCGGCAGTACGGGGGGCCCTTCCTTGTGGCGGGAGCGGGTTACGACGTGGTGGGCTATGACGATGACCCCTTCCCACGAGTGTTCATTTTGCGCGTTTCGACGGTGGTGAGGTGATGACCTACCCCAGGTTCTCGACCTGGCTGAGAGGCGTTCGTGCCTCCACGTGCGACACGTCGTGCGCCCCCTCCGTGCCCCACATGCATCGACGACGGCTGCTCGAATCTGCACGGCGCGAGACCTTTCTCGGCGCTCTGACCGTGTTCGAGTTCACGCGTGCGCCTGCTCGGACGCCCGTCCTCTTCAGCGCCTTCGCCGCCGCGTGCCACCGGAAGGCAGGACCTGGAATCCCGCCACTGCAAAATGCGCGTCGAGCGATAGCGCCTGGGTGATCCGTCGCGCCTTCATCACCGCGAAACTCACCCCGTCCGCTAACGAAAAGCCCTGATCCGCGAAGCGGGCCACCCAGTCATCGACGGCTCGCTGCTCCAGTTCCAACGTGGACGCCACCACCACCGTGGGAGGCTCGATCACGGTCTTCGCGAAGGTCAGCGCCACGTCCCGGTTGGCGCGGTGCAGCAACAACGCGTGGGTCTCCATGACGACCAGGTTCGTGGTGACCAGGCGCGCCCCCGCCCGCAGGGCGTCATGGAGAACCTCGGCGATCGCCGCATGATCGGGATGCGACGCGACGACCGCCGGATACCACGCCGACGTATCGACGAACAGCTCAGCCACGCCGCTTGCGCTTCACCGCCGCGCTGACGCGCGGCACGGGCTCGTTGACGGTGGCCAGGAACCGGTCGTGCTCCCGCGCCACGTCATACGTGACCGGCCCCGACTCGGTTGGCGCGGCACCGACGAGCCGGAGTACCGGATGCGCCGATGGGTCGGACGTCTCCCGCTCGAGCGCCAACAGCCCACGGCGCAGGATCTCGGACTTCGTGGTGTCCAGGTTGTCGGCGAGCTGCTCGAGGCGCTGGCGACTGCGGCGGTCGAGGTAGACCTGGACAGGCGCGGTCTCGGAAACACGTTTCGGTGGCATGGATCATGAGACTGAAGACACACTCATGATAGTTGATCATGGCAGCCTTGTAAACCTCCCCTCCCGGTCCACCTTCCAGCTCAGGGGCCGATGTTCCGCTCAACAGCTGCAGTTGCCACACCCGCGCTCCTCGATACTTCCTGCACCAGCACCGCCGCCTCGGCCGCCAGCGCCGCCCCTCGCGAACGATCCGTCATCGACGAAACGTTGATCCGCACGTTGTACGCCGCCCCGCGACAGGCAGCCTCCGCGATCAGCGCCGCCACACCGGCGTCCGACGCGGCGTTGGTATTGCCCCTGGCCGCGGCCGTCGCCGCCAGGTCCGCTACCGCCGCGCACGCCCGCGCCGTCTCCAGAGGAACCTGCGCCGCATGTACAAGGGCATCGTCGATGGCTACGGTGCGGGCGGCACCCTGCTCGTCGGTCTCCCTGGGCAGCTTGTATGCGGCCGTTACGGCTTCGTACGCCTTCGCGTCCCGCTCCACCAGTGATTGCAGCTCGGTGCCGAGCGCGGCGGCGCGGAGTCCGAGCGCCCGCATCTCGGCGTCCACCGCGGCGTACCTCTTCCGGCCCACCGTGAGACCGGACACCATCTGCGCCAGCGCGGCGCCCAGCGCGCCCACGTGCGCGGCGACCGAACCGCCGCCCGGCGCCGGCGTCGATGAGGCGACGGCCGCGGCGAACGCGGCAACGCTCTCACCCCCGGAGACGGCCTCGCGAACCCGCCGATCGAGTACCATCCCCGGCGTGAACCCCTTCAACTGGATGTGGCGTACCGCGGTGTCAAACAGTGCCCGCTCCGGCACCAGCCCGACGATTTCGCTCCACGTGGGCAGCACGCCGCGCGCCGCCGCCTCCATGTGGACCATGTCGAAGGCACGGTGCAGGGGAGTGCCCTCGAGGTCAACGAGGTTCATGGATACCTGGGCCTGTCCGTCCACCTCGAGCGCCAGCGCCTTCACGTGTCGCAAGCCACCGGTGGAGTGCCGGACCGCGCGAGCCACTTCCCGCGCGACGTCCATGTTGGAGGCGGGTCCCAGATAGACGTTGTACGCGACCAGGAAGGGCCGCGCGCCGATGGCAGTTGCCCCGGCAGTGGGGTGGACGCGCGCCTCGCCGAAGTCGGGTTGGCGCGCCGGATTCGTCGCGATCTCATCCCGCAGTCCCTCGAACTCGCCCCGGCGGACGTCGGCCAGGTTGACCCGGTCCGGGCGGCTCGCGGCGCGTTCGTACAGGTAGACGGGGATCCCCAGTTCCTTCGCCGCGCGCTCGCCCAGCGCCCGAGCCAGGAGGATGCAGTCCTCCATGGTCGTCCCCTCCAGCGGAACGAACGGAACCACATCGGTCGCGCCGATCCGGGGATGCTCACCCCGGTGCTTCGTCAGGTCGATGCGGGCGGCCGCCTCGCGCATCGCGGTCAGTGCGGCGTCCACCGCGACTTCCACGGGCGCGACGAACGTGATGACACTCCGGTTGTGTGAGGCGTCGGATGAGACATCCAGCACGACGGCCCCTTCGACCGACGCTATGGCACCGCGGATGGCGTCGGTAACCGCCGGATCACGGCCCTCGGAGAAATTCGGGACGCACTCGACCAGTTTCACGACAAGGATGGGTCAGGGGGCGAGGGGGCGAGGGAGCGAGGGGGCGAGGGGTGCGGCAGCGGCGGGATCAGCCCGCGCGCGGCAATGGTTCGAGGGCCGCAATGGCCGCTGCGGACTTGGAGCGCAGTGCGTGCCAGAGATCCCAGTCCTGCTGCAGTCCGAGCCAGAAGTCGGCGCTCATGCCGGTCACACGTGCGAGGCGCAGCGCCGTGTCCGGCGTGACGCCTCTCTTTCCCCGGATGATCTCATTGAGTCGCGGGAATGAGACCCCGAGCCGTACCGCGAACGCGGACTGCGAGAGACCCAGTGGCTTCAGAAACTCCTCCAGGAGCATCTCACCGGGATGGGTAGGTGCCACTTGCGTCGGAAGCCGCCGCGACACGAGCGGCGTACCCGAACGTCTAGTGGTAGTCCGTGACTTCGACTTGGTCGGCATAGCCATCCTCCCACTGAAAGCAGATGCGATACTGCGCGTTGATGCGAATGCTGTGCTGGCCGGTTCGATTCCCCCTGAGCGCCTCGAGCCGGTTGCCCGGCGGCACTGCCAGTTCGCGCAGGTCCCGAACCCGGTTGATCTGAGTCAGTTTGCGGCGAGCGACTCGCCACAGCGCGGCGGGGCAGGCGGCGCGGGCTCGCCGCGTGCTAATGCCGTTGAACACGTCCTCGGTCGCGCCGTCGGCGAAGGACCGTATCACACCTGGTATTATAATGGTCCCCAGTTACCACAACAACGAGCGACCGGGGTGTGCATCACGCACCATGCCGCAGGGCGATGGTGGACAACAGCCACTCGTGCAACTCGGCGTTGCTCGCTACGGTGGGCGTATGTGCCGGCGCAATGTCGTTCCCCAACAGGTCGGTCACCCGGCCGCCCGCCTCACGGACCAGCAGTAGTCCGGCGGCAATGTCCCAGGGAGCCAGGCGCATCTCCCAGAACGCGTCGAACCGCCCGGCCGCGACCCAGGCCAGATCCAGAGCGGCGCTCCCCGCCCGACGAAGCCCGCAGCGCGCACGAGTCATCCGCTCGAACTGCCCCAGGTACTCGTCCAGGAACTCCAGATTCTTGAAGGGGAAACCGGTTCCGATCAGTGCCCTCCCGGGGTCCGCGACATGCGACACCCGCATCCGCTTCCCATTCAACCAGGCGCCGCCCCCCGCCGTCGCGGTGTACATGTCATCGTGAGGCACGTCCAGGACCACGGCGGCCGCGAGCGATCCCTCGACCAGCGCACCAATCGACACCGAGTACGCCTCGAAGCCATGCAGGAAGTTCGTCGTGCCGTCGAGTGGATCGACGACAAAGACGGTATCCCCTTCGACCGCCGCCGCCGGAGACAACTCCTCCCCCACCATAATCGCACCGGGCACGGCCTCCAGCAGCGCATCCCGGATGCGTGACTCGGCGCCCTCGTCGACCTCGCTCACGAAATCCGCAGCCTGCTTTTCGCGGACGTCGATCCGGGCTAGGTCACGGGACTGCTCGCGAATGAACGCGGCTGCCCGCCGCGCCGCCTCCATGGACGCCTCCAGCAGCGCTTCTGCCCGTGCTTCAGTCGCTCGTTGCGACGGCATTCACTCGCCCCTTAGTTTGCCCGGATGCCTCGCATCTTCAGCGGCATCCAGCCCTCGGGCGAACTGCACATCGGCAACTACCTGGGCGCCGTCAGGAACTGGGTGCAGTTGCAGCACGAGATGGATTCGTTGATCTGCATCGTGGACCTGCACGCGATCACCGTGCCGTACGAACCGGCCGACCTGCGGCGCCGGACCCTGGAAATGGGTCTCTCGCTGCTGGCCTCGGGACTCGATCCCGACGTCTGCACGATCTTCATCCAGTCGCGCGTGCCGGAACATACCGAGTTGGCGTGGATCTTCAACACGATCACGCCGCTGGGCGAGCTGGAGCGCCAGACCCAGTTCAAGGACAAGGCGTCCCGCCAGGAAGCCGTTGCGGCGGGCCTGCTCAACTACCCCGTACTCCAGGCGGCGGACATCCTGCTGTACAAGGCGGATACCGTGCCGGTCGGCGAGGACCAGGTGCAGCACCTGGAGCTGTCGCGCGAGATCGCGCGCCGCTGGAACGCACGCTTCGGCGAAGGCTTTTTCCCTGAGCCGAAGGCGCGTCTCACGCCCAACCGGCGGATCCTCGGGCTGGACGGGCAGGCCAAGATGTCCAAGTCGCTGGGGAACACGGTCGGGCTTCTGGAATCGCCGGACGACATCTGGAAGAAGCTCCGCCCCGCGATGACCGATCCCGCCCGGGTGCGGCGCGACGATCCCGGCACGCCCGAGATCTGCAACATCTACTCGCTCCACAAGGCGTTTTCCCCGCCGGCAACGGTGGAGCACGTCGCGGTGCAATGCCGGACGGCGGGCTGGGGGTGCGTCGACTGCAAGAAGGTCCTGTTCGAGTCGATGAACGAGGAGCTCATCCCGATCCGCGCGCGTGCCGCCGAGTTCACGGCGCACCCGGAGCGCGTGACCGGGGCGTTAGGCAGTGGGGCCCAGCGTGCCCAGGGCATGGCCCGCGCGACCATGAGCGAAGTCAGGGAGCGCATGGGGCTGACATGACCTGCACTGGAGGCCCAGGGTCGCAGGTCACAGGTCAGAGGTCAGAGAGCTGCGCGTCGACCGGCCTGCGGCGCTACGCGTGACCGATCAAGGGCTCCACCACGGAGTGCCTCGAGATCCCGCGTCGAGCCGAAGGCTTCTTGTCGATCTCGCCGCCACGTCGCGCAACTGGGCCCTCCCTCACGAGGGGGCCGAGCGGATCCGGGCCGCGGCCCCCGAGGGATGGGTCGTTCACATTGCCTCGACGCCGGCCGTGTCGGACGGCGACGGGGGACGCGCCGGAACCCCCGAGGTGCTGGAGGCCATGCGGGAGGTCGAAGTCTATTTCGGCTTCGGTCTGACCCGGGACCTCTTCCTCGCTGCGCCTAAGCTCCGCTGGGTGCAGTCGGCCGCGGCCGGGGTTGCCGGCCTGCTCTATCCGGAGATGCGCACCAGCGATGTCCTGGTGACCAATTCCGCCGGCATCATGGGCGATCCCATCGCGGAGCAGGCTCTCGCGGGCATCCTGTATTTCGTGCGCAATCTGGACGTCGCGGTGGACCAGCAGCGGCGTGCGGAATGGAACAAGGCGCCGTTCGTGTCCGACGAGGCGCTGGTCCGGGAACTGAGCGAATGCCGGGCGCTCATCGTGGGGATGGGCGGGATCGGGACGGCGCTCGCCCGCCGGCTCTCAGCGCTGGGCTGTCCCTGCGTGGGTGTCCGCCGGCGGCCGGACCGGCCGGTACCGAAGGGCTTCGAACGGGCCTGCACCCTGTCCGACCTGGACGTCGAGCTGCCTGCGGCGGACATCGTTGTGCTGGCGACACCCCTGACCCCGCTCACCCGCGGGGTGCTGTCCGGGTCACGAATGGATATCCTACGACCCGGGGCAATCGTCGTGAACATGGCGCGCGGCGCCCTGCTGGACGAAGGCGCCCTCATCGGGCGCCTGTCGTCGGGACGCCTGCGCGGTGCGGTGCTCGACGTGTTCAACGAAGAACCGCTGCCCGGGTCCAGTCCGCTCTGGCAGCTCCGGAACGTGCTCATCACCCCTCACGTCGCGGCGGTGTCACCGCGGCTCTTCTGGAACCGCGAGCTGGCGCTGTTCCTCGATAACTGGGAGCGGTATCGTGCAGGACGGCCACTCCGAAACCTGATCGACAAGCAGGCGGGATACTGAATGGAGAAGATCATCAAGGCAGCCATCGACCGCGGTGCGTCCGACCTGCACATCAAGGCCGGTGACGTATTCCGCGCCCGGATCGATGGCAAGCTGGTGGCCATGACCAAGCAGGCGCTGACACCCGATCAGACGCGCGGCATTGCGCTCCGGCTGATTTCGAACGAGAAGATCCGCGAGCGCATCGACCAGATGACCGACTACGACTGCTCGTGGGGCGCGGCCGGGATCGGGCGGTTCCGCGTCAACATCCTCCGGCAGCGGTCCAGCTTCATGATCGTGATGCGGGTCATTCCGTTCAAGGTACCGGGGACCAGCGAGCTGGGACTGCCGCCGGTGCTCGACCGCATCGCGGAAACGGAGCGCGGCATGGTGCTCGTCACCGGCGTAACAGGGTCGGGCAAGTCGAGCACGCTCGCCGCGATGATCCGCCACGTGAACGAGAACATGGAGAAGCACATCGTCACGCTGGAGGAGCCCATCGAGTTCCTGCATCGTGACGTTCGCTCGTCAGTGACCCAGCGCGAAGTCGGCGTGGACACGGAGACGTTCCGCATGGGGTTGCGCGCCGCGCTCCGCCAGGATCCTGACGTGATCGTTCTGGGCGAGCTGCGTGACTCGGAGACCATTGATACCGCGATGAAGGCGGCGGAGACGGGCCACCTCCTGCTCTCGACGCTGCATACGCCGGATGCCCAGGCAACCATCATGCGCATGATCTCCATGTTCCCTCCGGAGGAGCACGACGGCGTGCGACTCCGTCTGGCCGAGGCACTGCATGCGGTGGTCTCGCAGCGGCTGCTCCCCCGGCTCGACGGCAAGGGACGCGTCGCGGCCTGCGAGGTCATGGTCGTCACGTCGACCATCCGCGACCTGATCCTGGAGCAGCGGATCGGTGAGATCCGTGACTTCATCGCCGAAGGACGCGAGCAGTACGGCATGCAGACGTTCGATCAGCACCTGGCCCACCTGGTGACCGAGGGCGTGGTCGCGTTCGATATCGCCCTGGCCGCGTCCACCCAGCCGGCGGATTTCGAGCTGAAGATGAACATGTTCCGGCAGGGATCCGGCTCCGACACCATGTCCGCCATGATGGGCGCGACAGGGAGGATGTGATGGCGCGATTTCGCGGGGTCCTGGGCCCCCTCGTGACACCGTTTCTGGCTGATGAGTCACCCGATGTCGGCGCCTTTCAGGACAACATTCGCGCTCATCTGGCCGCCGGAATCGATGGCGTGCTGGTCGCCGGCTCCACCGGCGAGGCGGCGCTGCTCGACGAGCCGGAGCGTCGCCGGCTGATCGCCGCCGCCCGTGAGGTAGTGCCCCCGGATCGCATCCTGCTCGCCGGCACGGGCGCCGAGTCCTCGCGTCAGTGCGTCGCGCGCTGTCGCGACGCCGCCGCGGAAGGCGCCGACGGTGTACTTGTCGTAGCACCGCACTACTACGCCAGCGCCATGACGTCGCCCGCCCTGTGGGGTCACTTCACGCGCGTGGCGGACGAAAGCCCCATACCCATCCTTCTGTACAACATTCCCAAGTACGCGCACTTCCGCCTCGAGCCCGACGTCGTCGCCGAAATGGCGCTGCATCCCAACATCGCCGGCATGAAGGACTCCGCCGGCGACATGGAGTGCTTCGCGCGTTACGTGGAGTCGCAGAGCGATACGTTCGACGTACTCACGGGCCACGGAGGCAGTTTTGCCACGGCTTTGCGTCTGGGTGCCCGCGGAGGGATCCTCGCGGTCGCGCTCTTCGCCGCCGAGCTGGCGCTCGAAGTCTGGCGCGCGCACCACGACGGCCGCGTCGAGGACGGGGATGAGGCCCAGCGACGGCTGGTCCCCCTGGCGGCGGAAATCGTGGCTCGAATGGGCGTGCCTGGAGTGAAAGCTGCGATGGACCACGTCGGAATGCGCGGCGGGCAGGTGCGGCTGCCACTCCTGCCGCTGAGCGAGCGTGATGCGGCGCAGGTCGGGGAACTCCTGCGGGAAGCGATGGTGGTGACCGCCTGAGCGAGACCCGGGCCAGGGACGCCTGATGGCGAGCCGGTCGGAGCGGTAACGCGTGCGGGACGAATCCGGTGGCCGCCGGGCACCGTAGGGAGGGACGATTTCACCGACCTCACATGCTCCTCGCTCTCTTCATCCTCGCGATGGTCGTGGCGCTCGTCCTGGTTCCTCTCGGGCTGCCCGGGACCTTCATCATGGTCGCGGTCGCCATTGCGGCCGACTACTTCGCGAGGGCGGGGATCGGCTGGCTGGCGATCGGCATCGCGTTCGCACTGGCCGTGCTGGCCGAGGTCCTGGAGTGGACGCTGTCCGCGTCGTTCACCAGGAAATACGGTGGCTCATCGCGTGCAGCATGGGGAGCGCTGCTCGGCGGATTCGCCGGCGCGCTCGTCGGAGTCCCCGTCCCGGTCATCGGCTCCGTCATTGGTGCGTTCCTCGGCGCCTTCCTCGGGGCGCTGGTGGCAGAGTACAGCCGGGCTGGTGTGAACTCATCCGCGGCAACCCGCGTGGCGACGGGAGCACTGCTGGGGCGCGCGGCCGCGACGGCGATGAAGCTGGCGCTCGCGGTCACCATCGGCGTGGTGCTGACTGTGTCGCTGGCGACGGCCTGAGACGACGTGCCTGGCTGGCAAGAGGATAGGGTGAGGGGTTCCGCCCCCCCGAATCACACTCCGCCTACCGACGACTGACGATTGACGACTGACGATTGACGACTGACGACTGACGACTGACGACTGACGATTGAGGACTGACGACTGACGACTGACGACTGACGACTGACGACTGACGACTGACGATTGAGGATTGAGGATTAGCAAAG
>DASWGU010000229.1:0-13211 GCA_036393555.1 Gemmatimonadaceae bacterium | reverse complement strand
GTCGGTTGTTCTATGTGGGCATCACGCGCGCCGAGGATTCACTGGTCATCACCCATGCGCGCAGGCGTCGACGGAACGGCGAGACCATGCCCAGCATGCGGTCGACCTTTCTGGGCGAGATCCCGCCGGCGCTGTTCACCGACCGCGCCACCATCAGGTTGCGTGGCAGTGGACGGGACTTCGATCGTCCCACCGCTGCCGAGCGCCGCCCCGGCGTTCCCTTCGGGTTTCAGCGTCCGGTGCCGCCGTTTGCTGACGAGGATGTTTCCCAGGACGCGCCGCGTTTCATAAAAGGGGAGCGTGTACACCACGCCCGGTTTGGCGGCGGCGTCATCGTCGAGTTGGGCGGTCTGGGCAAGGACACCAAGGTGACCATCGATTTCGACGACGAGGAGATCGGCCGGAAGCGCCTGGTTGTGGCATACGCCAACCTGACGCGGGGCGACGAGTAGTGGCCGTCAGCGAACAGGATGTGAGGCATGTGGCCGAGCTGGCGCGGCTGGGCCTCGATCCGGTGCGCGTCGAGTCGCTGGTCCGTGAGCTGAACGGAATTCTCGCCCACATGGATGAACTGCGGGCAGTCGAGACCGGGCAGGGAGATGCCGGGCGTGGCACCGGAGACGAGGGACCGGAGAGGACGCTCCCGCTTCGCGCCGACGAAGGGCCGCAACTGGCGCTGTCCCGCGATCGTGCGGACTTCGCGCCCGAGATGCGCGACGGCTTCTATCTCGTTCCGCGACTCGCGACGCACGAGGGGGAAGGGGAGCGATCCCCGTGACCGCACCGCCGGAGGCCTCGAGCGCTGCGGAGATCGCGGCAGCGGTCGGGAGCGGCACGCGCTCCGCGGTCTCGGTGGTGGAAGCGGCCTTCGCGCGGGCGGACGCGGTGGGTGCCGGGAGGGACGGGCTGAACATTGTCCTGTACGAAGACCGGGACGACGCCCTCGCGGTCGCAGGGGAGGTGGATGGACGAGATCCAGGGAAGGACGCCACTTCTGACCTCCGAACTCTGACATCTGACCTCGCCGGCGTGCCCATTGCGGTCAAGGACAACATCGCGACACTGGGACTGCCAACCACATGTGGTTCACGCATCCTCGGAGGATACGTCAGTCCGTTCGAGGCCACGGCCGTCGCGCGACTTCGTGCCGCAGGTGCGATCGTCGTCTCGAAGACCAACATGGACGAGTTTGCGATGGGCTCGTCCACCGAGCACTCGGCGTTCGGGCCGACGCACAACCCCGTGGATCCCACGCGCGTCCCCGGCGGCTCGTCAGGCGGATCGGCTGCGGCCGTCGCGTCAGGCATCGTGCGTATCGCACTCGGCTCCGAGACCGGGGGATCGGTCAGGCAGCCCGCAGCGTTCTGCGGTATCGTGGGAATCAAACCGACCTATGGCCGGGTGAGTCGCTACGGGCTCGTCGCCTTCGCCTCGTCCCTGGACCACATCGGTGTGTTCGGCCGCACCGTGGATGACGCGGCGCTCGGGTTGCGCGTCGTGACGGGTCACGACCCGCGCGACTCAACCAGCGACGGCCGCCCGGTCCCTGATTATCGCGCGGCGGCGCGCCAACCGCTTCGAGGTCTCGTGATCGGGCGTCCTCGCGAGTACTTCCCTGACACACTGGACGCCCGCGTTCGCGAGCGCTGCGACCATGCGGTCGATCTTCTCGCCGCGGCGGGAGCGCATGTGCGCAACGTGTCGCTTCCGCACACAGCACTGGCCATCCCGACGTATTACATCATCGCGCCCGCGGAGGCGTCGTCCAACCTCGCCCGCTTCGATGGCGTGCGCTACGGACTGCGGCTGAGCGGCGACGGACTGCGAGGCATGTACGAGGCGACCCGGTCGGGGGGCTTCGGGCCGGAAGTGACGCGACGGATCCTGTTAGGCACCTACGTGCTCTCCGCGGGCTACTACGACGCCTACTACCGCCGAGCGATGGAAGTCCGCCGGCTGATCCGGCGAGACTTCGAGGCGGTCTTCGCTCAGGGTGTGCACGTCATGCTTACGCCGACTACGCCCGGACCCGCCTTCGCGCTGGGTGCCATCAGCGATCCCTACGAGATGTACCTGAGCGACATCTACACGGCGACCGCGAATCTCGCGGGCACACCCGGCATGTCCGTTCCGTGCGGCACGGTCGGCGGCCTTCCCGTGGGCGTCCAGCTCCTCGCCGACCACTTCGACGAGTACCGCATGCTCGTGGCGGCATACGCCCTGGAGCGGGCACTGGCCGGAATCGTGTCGTGAGCGCGGAAGGCTTCGAGATGGTCGTGGGGCTGGAGGTGCACGTCCAGCTGCTGACACGGACCAAGCTGTTCTGTCCCTGCCCGGCGGACTTCGGCGCCCCGCCTAACGCCCACACCTGCCCCGTCTGCCTCGCGCTCCCCGGATCACTCCCGGTTGCCAACGAGGAGGCCGTCCGGCTCGCTGCCCGTGCGGCGATGGCGCTGGGGTGCGAGGTGCACGAAGTGTCGGTCTTCGCCCGGAAGAATTACTTCTATCCCGACCTCCCCAAGGGGTACCAAATTTCCCAGTTCGACCGGCCACTGGCAACGGGGGGCTCGCTGGCGGCGGGTGGGCGCAACGTGCGGATCACGCGCGTTCATATGGAAGAGGATGCGGGGAAGTCGGTGCACGACCGCTATCCCGCGCTGACCGCGATCGACCTCAACCGGAGTGGCACGCCGCTCATCGAGATCGTGAGCGAGCCCGATCTGCGGTCGGCGGCCGAGGCAGGGGCGTACCTGCGCCACCTGAAGCAGGTGATGGAATTCCTGGAGGTGAGCGACGCGAACATGGAGGAGGGGAGTCTCCGTGTGGACGCCAACATCAGCGTTCGCGAGCCTGGACGCACTGAACTCGGCGTGAAGACCGAAATCAAGAATATGAACTCCTTCAGCGGAGTGGAGCGGGCGCTGGAAGCCGAGTTCGAGCGGCAGTGCGGGGTGCTGGAGCGTGGTGAGCGAGTCGTGCAGCAGACCATGCTCTGGGACGCGCACCGAGGCACGGTGCGGCCGGCGCGGAGCAAGGAGGAGAGCCATGACTACCGGTACTTCCCGGAGCCCGACCTTCCGCCGCTTCGCCTGACGCGCGAGTGGCTGGCCGACCTGCGGGCAGGGCTCCCCGAGCTGCCTTCAGCGCGTCGGCGGCGGTTTGTCGAGCAGTTCGGACTGCCCGCGTATGACGTGGAGGTGCTGACCGCGACCCGGGGGCTGGCAGATTACTTCGAGGTGGTGGCGCGCGCGCACGGGGACGCGAAGGTCGCCGCGAACTGGGTGATGGGCGAGGTGCTGGCGCGGCTGAATGACTCCGGCATCACGATCGGCGAGTTCGCCGTGGCAGCGTCGCAGCTCGCCGCGCTGCTCGGGATGGTACGCGACGGGACGGTGAGCAACAGCGCGGCGAAGGCGATCTTCGCGCGGATGGCGAAGGGCGGCGAGGATCCGGCGGTGATTGCCGATCGGGAGGGGCTGCGCCAGGTGGGTGACGATGCGCAGCTGGCGGCATGGGTGGACGAGGTGCTGGTGGCGCATCCCGACGAGGCGCGCCGGTTCCTGGCGGGGGAGAAGAAGCTGATCGGGGTCCTGGTAGGGATGGTAATGAAGGCGTCCGGGGGCAGAGCAGACCCGCGCAGGGTCAACCAGCTGCTCGCGCTTCGGGCGGGCGCTTGAGCGGGTGAGGGCGCTCTGGCAGCGTGCTGCTCTCAGCCAAGGCTCGTGAGTACTTGAGTGGGACACCTTCGGATGTCCTGAAGATGTGCCACCCGGGTCCCACTTTCCACGTATGGGCCGGCCTGTAGAAAACTGGTGTCCACCCTGCCGTTGCGGACCGGCATCACGATCACGGGCTGCCGGTCACGTTGTTTGCACCAGGCTCGGCAATCGGGGGATACAGGGGCCTCGTGAGGAGTGCAGCGAACCCCTGCGCCATCGAGGGAACAGCGAAGTGCAGCAGCGCCTGCTCCAGCACCGCGTCTTCGCCGCCGCCGGATCGCAGGGTCCTGCGCCGGATCCGCTTCGCCATCCGCAGCCGTTCCTCACCCGATGGATCGAATCGCATCGGATCGGAGCGATCCAGCCGGATCAGCAGGTCCATGACGTAGTCATATGCTTGCGTCAGGTTCGTAACGATCTGGTCGTCCGCCAGGTCCCAGCGACTCCGCTCCAGCATGAGCTGGAAGACCCGCTGCCACGAGTCCATGTCCGCGGCGACCACCATCCCGCGGAAAATGCGCCGGTTCGTCGGCGTGCTGAAAATCGTCGGACTCAGGATCCGGTCCAGGTGACCATCGCTCCGTCTGTGATCCAGCAGGATGAGTTCCCTGGCCCGACGCGGCGCCCATTCGCCCAGGTGCGTCTCGAACCGCGCCTCCCAATAGCTGTGCCCCAGCCCCTTCGTGCTCATGGTCGTCGCCAGCTGGAACGGGACGAACGCGTTATGCGCCACGACGTCCGCGGCCAGGTGGGCGAGGTACCCGTAGGCGAACGCCCGCAACGGCTCGTCGCGCGCGCGATCCAGCACGTCGAAGCCGACGTTCCAGGAATGCGAATGGCGACCCGCGGCCGCGTACTTCTTCGCGATGCTGGTATCGGCCGCGATCGATCCATACAGGAAGTCGTAGGGGAACGCCCCGAGCAGCGCCGCCAGGTGGCCGGGCAGCACGGCAAGCGACCGCAGTACCGCATCGCCCAGGTAGACGTGCGTGCCCGGGCTCCACGCCCAGGCCACGGTGGGGAAGAGGGCCAGCGCCAGGAAGACCAGGACCGCGATGGCCACCGGCGAGGGCAGGCGCCTCACGTTTCCTCGACGACTCGTACTCTGATCCTGGGACGTTCTCGCGCAGAATCCGGTCGATCGTCGCGCCAGGAGCGGCGCTTGCGCTTGCGCTTGAGGCCGTGCCGGCGATTGAACTGGAAGGTCCGGCGCAAGGCAGCCGCTCCAGCCTGCACCCCTCGCACTGCCGAGGCCGTGGACATCACCAGATCCTCGGCCTCCTCCTGCGCCACATCGACCAGGGCGTCCAGCCGGTCGAGTCGCCATCGCGCTCGGCGAACCGCCCGACGGACCCCCTTGTTCACATAGCGGACCGTGTCGCTCACCGCCGCCACGTCAGTCTTCACCGACTGCGTGATGCCACGTACGTCTTCGGAGACGTTTCGCACGGCGTGAGCCGCTGCGGAAATGTCCCCGTACGACGAGTGCAGGAGACGGGTCAGCTCCTGGACGCTCTTGCGCAGTGCGACCAGGACGATGACGATTGCCGCCAGCAGAATCAGGACCACCAGAGACACGGCAAACTGGCCACCGGCGACCAGGGTCTCCATGGCGCTCCGGTCCACGGGCGCCTGGATCATCACGACCGTGTCGCGGATGCCGGTGTCCTGCACGAGCAGCAACGTCCAGCAGCTTGAAAGCAGGCTCATAGCGTTTCCACCGCCCGCACGGGATTCACACGCGCCGTCACAAATGCGTGCGGCGCCGATTGGCAATCATACGAGCGCGCGTTCTCCCCCGTCGTACAGTGACTCGCGCGCCGGTCGTGAGATCGTAACGCCCGGAGAAAAGCGAAGTCAAGCGATGACTTGAAGATACGCTCCTCACCCATCAATACTTAGCCCCGCCCACGAACTCCCCGACATGTCAGCCATCAAGTACGTCGTCGAAGGCGGTCAAGCACTCTCCGGGTCCATTGAACCGGCCGGGAACAAGAATGCCGCCCTCCCAATCATCGCGGCCAGCCTCCTGACCCGCGAGAGGGTTGTCCTCCAGAACGTTCCGCGAATCCGCGATACCGAGACCATGGTTGAGCTGGTGCGCTCGGTTGGTGCCCATGCCGACTGGTTCGGTGCCAACACCCTCGAGATTCACGCCAGGGAGGTTCGGGCCGAGGAGCTGGATCCGGCGCTTTGTGCATCCATTCGGGCGTCCATTCTGCTCGCCGCCCCCGTCCTGGCGCGCACGGGACAGGTCATCCTCCCGCCCCCGGGTGGCGATGTGATCGGCCGGCGTCGCGTCGATACCCACTTCCTGGCTCTGGAGCAGCTCGGTGCCAAGGTGGCCGGGACCGGCCGGTTCGAGATCCGCGCCGGCCGGTTGAAGGGCGCCGACGTGTTCCTTGACGAGCCCAGCGTTACCGGAACGGAGAACGCGCTGATGGCTGCCGTGGCCGCCCATGGGACGACGGTCCTGCGCAATGCGGCCAGCGAACCGCACGTGCAGGATCTTGCCCGGTTCCTCGTGGCCATGGGCGCATCCATAGAGGGGATCGGCACCAACACGATGCAGGTGCAGGGTGCGGCGTCCCTTGGTGCCGCCACGCATCGAATCGGTCCCGACCATATCGAGGTCGGCTCGTTCATCGGGATGGCGGCCGTGACCCGTTCTCCACTTCGGATCACGCGAGCCGGTATCGAGCACCTGCGATCGATCATGATGGGGTTCGAGCGACTGGGCATTCTGTGTGAGGTCGACGGGGATGACCTCGTGGTGCCGCGAGACCAGCCACGGGAGATCAGATCGGACCTCGGTGGGCACGTCCCGAAGCTCGAGGACCAGCCCTGGCCGGCTTTCCCGGCAGACCTGATGTCCATCGCGATCGTGGCCGCCACGCAGTGCAGCGGCTTGATCCTGATGCATGAGAAGATGTTCGAGTCGCGCCTGTTCTTCGTCGACAAACTCATTGGAATGGGGGCGCGCATCGTCCTCTGTGATCCGCACCGCGTGCTCGTCGCCGGTCCGTCCTCGCTGCGCGGGGCGCGCGTGGAATCACCGGACATCCGCGCCGGCATGGCCATGCTGCTGGCCGCCATGTGTGCCGATGGAACCAGCACCATTCACAACGCCCGCCAGATCGAGCGTGGATACGAGCGCATCGCCGAGCGGCTGAATGCGTTAGGCGCGAGGATCACGAGGATTGTCGAAGGATAGGGACGCGTGAAGCAGGACGACATGAACCGTGAGGACGCGAGTGGGGACGGCGGCACGGGCCGGAGCTGCGTCGCCATTCCACACGAACCCGTGCCCGGCTTTGCGGAGATCGGATTCACCGCCTTCACGACCACGCGCCAGGCCGGCAGCTTCGACCCGGGCTCACCGGAGCCCGCGGCCGCCGTGTTCCGGCGATGGATGGCGCTGCTCGAGGCCCTTCGCCCCGACGTTCATCGACTCGCCAGCGCTCACCAGGTGCACGGCGCGCGCATTCTGGTTCACGGTGATGCGTGGTCCGGATGGTTGCGCGACCCCTCGGGCGCCGACGGGCACCTCACGCGGTGCGCTGGCACGGCGATGGCGGTCAGTCTGGCCGACTGCGTCCCGGTCTTCATTGCGCATCCGTCCGGCACGGGCGCCGTTCTCCACAGTGGCTGGAAGGGCACGGCCGCCGGCATCCTCACGAGGGGCATCGCGGCGTTCGTCCGACTGGGTCTCCCGCCGGCGGAACTCGTCATGCACCTGGGTCCGGCGATCTGCGGGCGCTGCTATGAAGTCGGACCCGACGTTTACCGGGCCCTGACCGGCGACACGGTAGCGCAACCCGCCCCGGTCGATCTTCGCGCCGTGCTGGCTCGTCAGGCGCGCGAAGCGGGCGCGGACGTGACCGTGAGTCCATGGTGCACGCGATGTCATAACGAGCGGTTCTTCTCTCACCGCGCCGGCGACGTCGGCCGGCAGCTGGCCGTATTGGCCACGGGATCTCCGGTCTCGGCTCGCCAGTCACAGTAGATGGCAGTCAAACGGCCGGCTTCCGGTGCGGCGACCTGGGACCTGGAACTGAGACCTGAGACCTCACTTCCTTGACCTGTCCATGGGCCCCCGGTAGATTCCGCCCCGCTGGACGAATTCCGGGCTGTGCTTGGAGAATGTGGGGAAGGTCCCCACATTTTTTTGTCTTTGGGGCTCACCTCGACTCGACATGAACGAGGCGCTGGAAGCCTTTGTAAACAATGAAGTTGGCCAGCTTGGGTACGATCTGGTCGAGCTCCGGAGAGGCGGTACGGCGAAGCGTCCCCTGGTGGACGTTCGCATCGACCGCCGAGACGGAACTCGAATCACCGTCGATGATTGCGCCCGGGTTTCCCGGGCCCTTCAGCCCAGGCTCGACGAGTCCGGTCTGGTGGGTCAGGACTACGTGCTGGAAGTGTCGTCACCGGGAGTGGAGCGGCCGCTGAGGAACGCAGCGGATTGGCGCCGTTTTGCGGGACGGTCAGCGAAGGTGCTCGCACCGTCCCTTGGTGGACGGCTGGAAGTGGAGGTGATCGGGGTGGACGACTCGACTGGCGTGGAGATGGCCGTGATGCGCGAGACGCGCGGCACGGAACACCGGATCCCGCTGGCCGACGTCCGCGAGGCGCGGTTGGTCTTCCGGTGGGAACGGTAGAGGACAGTCAATGATTGGATCGGGTGAAATCCTGAGCGCGATTCGCGAACTGGCCAACTCCAAGCAGATCGATCGTACCGAACTGCAGGGGTTGCTCCAGGACGGTATTCATGCCGCCCTGGCGAAGAAGCACGGCCCTGCGGTTCAGGCCGAGATCGATGTCGACGAGAAAACCGGCAAGATCCGCATCGTGCTCCTCAAGACCGTTGTCGAGGAAGTCACCGATCCGGGCGCCGAAGTTTCCGTAGAGGAGGCGCGCTTCGAGGACCCCGAGTTCCAACCCGGCGACGTGATGGAAATTCCGGTGGACTTCAACGAATTCGGCCGGAGCGCGGTGCAGGCGGCCAAGCAGCGCATCATTCAGCGCGTCCGGGAGGGCGAGCGTAGCAAGATCCGCGATGAGTTCTCCAGCCGCGTGGGCGAGCTGCTCTCCGGTGAGGTGCAGCAGATCGAGCGTGGAAAGCTGGTCGTCATGCTCAACAAGTTCCGCGAAGCCGAAGCGATCATCCCGTACCGCGAGCAGAATCATCGCGAGCACTTTCACCAGGGCGATCCCATCCGCGCCGTCCTCAAGCGCGTCGAGGAGACCCCCAAGGGGCCGCGCCTGATCCTGAGTCGCGGGGACCCCGGTTTCGTGCAGGCGCTGTTCCGGCTCGAGGTGCCCGAGATGCAGCAGGGTATCGTCGAGATCCGCGCCGCGGCGCGGGAGGTGGGAAGCCGCACGAAGATCGCCGTCTTCTCACGCGATGATTCCATCGATCCGGTCGGCGCTTGCGTCGGGCTCAAGGGATCGCGCGTGCAGGCGGTCGTGAACGAGCTGAATGGAGAGCGCATCGACATCGTCCCCTGGTCGTCCGATCCGGAGCGTTTCGCCAAGCTCGCACTCGCGCCCGCCCGTGTGGCGCGCGTTCAGAGCGAAGTAGATACCCGCACGATCCAGGCGATCGTGGACGAGGATCAGCTCTCCCTGGCCATCGGCCGCAACGGACAGAACGTGCGACTGGCATCCGAGTTGACCGGCTGGAAGATCGACCTCTATTCCAGCCGCGAATGGATGGAGCGGAGCGATTCGCAGGTGTTCGCGCCGCTGCCGGAGGAGACCGATGTCGCCGACGTGCGGTTGTCGGAGATTGAGGGCATGAACCTGACTACGGTCGCCGTGCTCGAAGACGCGGGCTTCCGCACGCTCAACGACATCATCGACCTGGAACGCGAGGACTTTCTGAAGCTGCCGGGCATTGCGCCCGAGGAAGCCGACCGCATCATGTCGATCCTGGATGAACTGACGGAGGAGGGCGAGGACGAAGGCGCGTCCGCCGGCGGCGCCTCGGCTGGCGGCGAGGAGGGCACGTCGGAGGGATGACATCGGACGCCTCGATCGAGCGCCGGGTGCTCGGCCTCATTGGCCTTGGCATCCGTGCCCGAAACGCCGTAGTGGGGGTCGAGCAGGTGCGGGTGGCGGCGCGGAAGGGCAGGCTGGCGCTGGCCATGGTGGCGCCGGACGCATCGGAGAACAGCCTCAAGAAGGTTCTCCCGTTGCTGACGGCGCTGCGGGTGCGGGTGGTCTTCGGGCCCGGCGCGGCAGCGTTAGGTGCGGCAGTGGGGCGTGAGACGACGGCGGTGGTCGGCATTACGGACCAGGCCCTCGCCCATGGGATTCGAAAGGTGCTGGAAGGGAACGGGAAGCATGTGCGGCACGAGGCCGCGGATCAGCGACGCGCGAAGGAACGCGTCGCAGCGAAGGTTGCGAGGAGGAACGGTTGAGCAAGCTGCGCGTCAACGACCTGGCTGGAGAGTTCGGCATCACGACCGAGGAGGTGATGGACCTCCTGCGAAAAATGGACGTCCCGGTGCGGAGTCATTTGAGTCCGCTGACGGACGACGCCGTGGCGCGCGTCCGGGTCCGTTGGGAACGCGAAAAGCGCACCCGCCAGGAGAAGCCGGCCGCAACCCAGACACGGCGCCGCCGGACGACGAAGACCGAGGCGGCGCCCGCCGCAGAGAAGCCGGCCAAGGCGGAGAAGTCGGCCGCATCCGGCATCCGCCGCCGTCGCAAAGCCGACCTCCCGACTGCCGAGGTGGTCGAGGAAGAGCAACTGGTGGAGCCGGAGACAACGCCAGTGGAACCGGTCGAAGTCGCGCCGGCCACGGAGGACGTCACGCCGTCGACGCCGCGCGGAGTCGCCAGGACCGAGCAGCCACCGGTCGAGGAGATCGCGGTCGAGGAGCCCGCCGGGCAGGTCGAAATCGTCGAGACCGAGGGATTGACGGCTGTGCCCGAACCCGCGGTGATGCCTGCTCCCGCGATGTCGCGTCCCGCGCCGCCGGCCCCGCCCCCACCCGCGCCGCCGGCGGAGCGCGTGCGTCCCCGCCCCGTCGTACCGGGTGCGCCGCGGCCACGCCAGGTTCCGGGATCGTCCCCGTTCGGGGCGCCGCGACCGGTGGCGTCCGCGACGCCCTCGGGTGGCGTGGGCATCCCCACGCGACGCGACGAGCGGCGTGGTCCCGGTACCGGCATGGGTGGAGCGCCCGCACCGTCGGGCCGTCGGAAGAAGGGAAAGCGCGGAGCCGTGGATCAGGGTGAGGTGAGCGCCAACATCCGGCGAACGATGTCCACGATGGGTGGCACAGCCACGCGACGCACCGCGCGCCGACCCGAGGATTCGCGGGAGGAAATCGACGCGATCCGCCGCGAGGCCCAGGAGCGGGAGCGGAAGACCGTTCGCGTCAACGAATTCATCACCGTCGCTGAGCTGGCCGGCATCCTGAAGATCCCCGCGACGCAGATCGTCGCGTTCGCGTTCAAGAACCTCGGCCTGATGGTCACGATCAACCAGCGCCTGGACTTCGACCAGATCGAACTCATCGCCAGCGAGTTCGGGTACCAGGCCGTGCGCGAAGCCGAGTACGCCGCCGACATGGCCGCCCAGCAGGAGGTCGACAAGCCGGAGGATCTCGTATCGCGGCCGCCCGTGGTCACCATCATGGGTCACGTCGATCACGGCAAGACGTCGCTTCTGGACTTCATCCGTCGCGCGAACGTCGTGGCGGGGGAAGCGGGCGGCATCACGCAGCACATCGGTGCGTACCGTGTCACTCTTGCCAACGGCAAGAACCTGACGTTCCTGGACACACCGGGCCACGAAGCCTTTACCGCCATGCGCGCGCGGGGCGCCCAGGTTACCGACATCGTCGTGCTGGTCGTGGCCGCGAATGACTCGGTCATGCCGCAGACCGTCGAGGCCATCTCGCACGCCAGGAACGCCGGTGTGCCCGTCATTGTCGCGATCAACAAGATCGACCTGCCGGACGCGAACCCGACCAAGGTCAGCCAGGACCTGCTGAACCACGGGATCGTACTCGAGGCGTTCGGCGGCCAGGTCCTCTCGACGCCCATCTCCGCCAAGAAAGGAACCAACGTTCCCGACCTCCTCGACCAGGTGCTGCTGCAGGCGGAACTTCTCGACCTGCGCGCCAACCCGGATCGCGACGCCGTCGGAACGGTCATCGAGGCGCAACTCGATCCCGGGAAGGGACCCGTTGCGAGTGTGCTGGTTCAGAACGGCACCCTGAAGGTAGGTGACAACTTCATTTGCGGACTGTACAGCGGCCGCGTCCGCGCCCTGCTGGACGAACGCGGCAAGCCGGTCAAGGAGGCCGGGCCTGCGATTCCCGTGCAGGTGCTCGGCCTGGCCGGCGTGCCGATGGCCGGCGATCAGTTCCTGGTTGTGGACGACGCCACGCAGGCCCGGGACATCGCGCAGCGGCGCGAGCGGCTGGACCGCGAAGCCAAGAGCCGCCGCACGAGCAAGTCCGCGGTCACGCTCGAGGACTTCATGGCGCAGGCCGCCGCCGGCCAGAAGCGCACGCTGCCGATTCTCATCAAGGCTGACCAGGGTGGTCCGGCCGAGGCGCTCGCCGACGCGCTGTCGCAATTGACCAATCCCGAGGTCTCCGTCCAGGTCATTCACCGCGGCGTTGGCGCCATCAGCGAGGGCGACATCCTGCTGGCGCGCACTGCGGGTGCCATCATCATCGGCTTCCATGTGCGGCCCGACAACAACGCCCGCGCCGCGGCCGAGCGTGAAGGCGTGGAGATCAAGCTCTACCGCGTCATCTACGATGCGGTCAACGATATCAAGTCGGCACTCGAGGGGTTGCTCCGACCCGAGGAGCGTGAGGTCGTGCTGGGCGAGGCTGAAGTTCGCGAGACCTTCAAGGTGTCCCGCGTGGGCACCGTGGCCGGATGTCTGGTCCGCAGCGGCGTGATCACCCGGCAGGCGCGCGCCCGCATCATCCGGGACGGCGTGGAGATCTACGCCGGCGCGATCTCGTCGCTCAAACGGTTCAAGGACGATGTCCGCGAGGTCAAGGAGGGGTACGAGTGCGGCATCGGGATCGAGAACTTCAACGACATCAAGGTGGGCGACGTGATCGAGTGCTTCCGCAAGGAATCGGTCGCACGCACCCTCGAGTCCGCGGCCGCCGGCACCTGAGCCACGGCGCCGCCGTCCGATGGGTGTTCACCCCGCTCGGACGGACGGCGCCCGGTGCCCGGGAGATCTCCCATGGCCGGTGACTCACGACGCCCCGATCGCGTGGCCGCTGCCATCCGCGAGTCGGTCGCCATGTTCCTCACGGAGGGGGTGAAGGATCCGCGCGTGACCGGCCTCGTCACGGTCACCGGCGTGGACGTGACCCGGGACCTGCGCCACGCCCGTGTGCACGTCTCCATCATGGGTTCCGAAGCGGAGAAGAAGGAGACCATGGAGGGGTTGGCGTCCGTGGCCGGACACCTGCGGTCGAAGCTGAGCCGCTCGATGCGGCTCCG
>DASWGU010000228.1:0-24758 GCA_036393555.1 Gemmatimonadaceae bacterium | reverse complement strand
GCGACCGCCTGCACGACCTCGTCGACGACACTCGTTATGCGATCCGCGGCCTGGTGAGGCGGCCGGGATTCACGACCGTGGCGGTCCTCACGCTGGCTATCGGCATCGGCGCCAACACCGCGATCTACTCCGCGGTCGACGCACTCCTGCTCCGCTCCCTGCCGTTCCGGGAACCCGGTCGCCTGATGGACATCGTCCAGTCGACATCCGAACAGGACGCCGCGCCCTGGTCGTATCCCAAGTACCAGTTCTTCCGCGACGCGCAACGGAGCTACCAGTCGCTCGCCATCCACACGTCGTGGCAGACGACGATTACCGGGAACGACCCCGAGCGCGCTTTCGTCGAGGAAGTCACGCCGGCATACCTGCCCACTCTCGGCGTGCCGGTGGCCCTCGGTGGCGATTTCCCCGCCGACCTCGAGACCGGACCAGCGGCCCGGCGCGTCGCCCTCATCAGTGACGCGTTGTGGCAGCGTCGCTTCAATGCCGATCCGGACGTCGTGGGACAGAGTCTGTCGCTCAACAACGCGCCCTGGGTGATCGCCGGCGTGCTCCCGCCCGGATTTCGCGGCCTGTCCGGACGCGCCGAGGCGATCGTGAACCTCACGGCGCGCGATGCCGACGGATTGAGCGGATCCTGGTCGCTGGAGTTCTCCATGATCGGGCGCCTGCGCGATGGCGTGACAGCGGAGCAGGCCGCGAACGAGGCACGGCTGCTCGGTCCGCGGATCTACGAGGCGTACCCGATGGGCGAAGGCATGCTCTCCACCAGCACGGCGCCGCAGAAGTGGACCGCGGATGCGCGGCCCCTGAACACCATTCGCGTCGCGTCGGGGCTCAAGCGCTCGTTGCTGATCCTGTTCGGCGCGGTAGGCATGGTGCTGCTGATCACCTGCGTCAACCTGGCCAACCTGCTGGTCGCGCGCGCGGTGTCGCGCCGGCAGGAAATCGCCGTACGGCTGGCCATCGGCGCGGGACGTGGCCGACTCGTGAGGCTGCTCCTCACCGAGAGCCTGGTCCTGGCGTTGCTGGGTGGACTGGTCAGCCTGGCGGTGGCGCTGGGAGGAACGCGCGTGCTGAGCGCGATCAACCCGCAGGACACGCTGCGCGTCCAGGGACTTCAGGGTGGGATCGGCGCCATCGGCTTCGATTCCATCCGGCTGGACGGCAGCGCGCTGGCCTTCACGTTCGCCGCCACGGTCCTGGTCGGCCTGCTGTTCGGTCTGTTGCCCGCGTTGCGCGGCACGCGGGCCGACCTCTCTCGCGACCTGAAGGACGGAGGTGGAGCGGCTGGTTCCGGAACGCGGGTCGGCGTGAGCCGTCGGTCCCTGGTGGTCGCCGAGGTTGCCCTCGCGCTGGTGCTGCTCGCCGGATCCGGGCTCATGATCCGGAGCCTCGGCAATCTCCTCGACGTGAACCCCGGCTTCGATGCCGCCAACGTTCTGACGCTGCGGCTCTCGATTCCCGCCGGCGAAGTCGCGCCCGACTCCATGCCGGGCTTCTACGAGCGGGTGCAGGAGACGATCGCGGCGCTTCCCGGGGTGGTGAGCGTGGCGCTGGGAGACTGCCCGCCGCTCAACAACGGCTGCAACGGCACGATCATGACGTTCGCGAATCGGCCGACCACGAGCGAAGGCAACGCCATGGTCGGCGTGCATTGGGTGTCGCCCAGCTGGTTCGGCACCTTGCGCGTCCCGTTGCGTCGCGGGCGGCAGTTCAATGAAGGGGACCGCCTGAATGCACCCAAGGTCGTGCTGATCAACGAGGAGGCGGCGCGGAAGTACTTCCCCGGCGAGGATCCCATCGGCAAACGGGTGGGGGTGTACCAGGGAGGCTTCCATACGGGCGCGGAAATCGTCGGCATCGTGGGCGACGTGCGTTACGGCACGGTTGATTCGACCGCGAAGCCGGACGTGTACATTTCCTACGGCCAGGCGCGCATTGCGCGGATGATGATCTTCGTCCGCACGACCGGCGATCCGTCGGCCATGGCGCCCGCCGTACGGAACGCATTGCGCAGCATCGCGCCGAGGGACCCGATCTTCGACGTCCGCGCGATGTCGGCGCGCGTCGCCACCGCGACGGCGCAGGTCCGCTTCAGCGCCGTGCTGCTCGGTCTCTTCGCGGCGGTGGCCCTGTCGCTCGCGGTGATGGGGATCCATGGCGTGATGTCGTTCGCCGTGGCGCAGCGGACGCGCGAAATCGGCATCCGCATGGCGCTGGGCGCGACGCGCGAGAGCGTGTGGGCGCTGGTCCTGCGCGAAGGCGCGCTGCTGGCCGGCGCAGGCGCCGTGATCGGCGTCGGCGCGGCGCTGGCGCTGACGCGTGTGCTCGGATCGATGCTCTACGAGGTGACGCCGACGGATCCGTGGACCTTTGCCGCGATGCTCGCCGTCCTGGGCGCCGCGGCGTTCGTGGCGAGCTCCATCCCGGCGCGCCGAGCGGCGGGTGTGGATCCCGTGGTCGCGCTGCGCAAGGGGTGAGTCCGGTTACCCGGATTCGCCTTCCTCCCGCAGCGCCACCACCGGATCCACGCGCGTCGCGCGTCTGGCGGGCGCGTAGCTCGCCCCGATCGCGGCCAGCACGAAGAGCGACGTCATGACCACGAACGTCATCGGGTCGTTAGGTGATACCCCGACCAGGAGGTTGCCCATCAGCCGCGTGGCCCAGAATCCTGCCACCAGGCCGGCGACCAGCCCGATGCCCGTCAACGTGAGGCCCTGGCGCACCACGAGGCGGAGGATGTTGCCCGCGTCGGCGCCGAGCGCCATCCGCACTCCGATCTCTCCGGTCCGCTGTCGCACCGTGAACGACAGCACCCCGTAGATCCCGACCGCGGCCAGGATCAGCGCGATCGTGCCGAAGACGCCGATCAGCACCAGGGCGAAGCGTGCCCCGGTCATCGCCTCGTCCACCCGATTGGCCATCGAGCGGACGTCGGACATGGGCAGCTGCGGGTCGATCGCGGCGAGCTGGCTTCGGACCTGCGGAATGAGACTCATCGGATCGAGCGTCGTGCGGATCACCCAGAAGTGATTGCCCTGGGTCCCCATGTAGGTGTTCGTGACGTACACCGTCTCGGGGCCCTCGGCGGCAACGCTCTGGCTGCGCTGGTGCTCCACGACGCCGATGACCTGCACGAACTGCGGATCGAGCGTGGTCGCCCGGACCAGCATGCGCTCGCCGATCGCGCTCCGCCCCGGCCAGAGCATGCCGGCCAGCTTGCGGTCGATGACGACGACCTGGGCGCTGTCGCGGAAGTCCGCCTCGTCAAAGACGCGACCTTCCAGCAGCCGGGTCTCCATGGCATCGAAGTAGTCGTGCAGTACCACGCGATAGTCCGCCTGCCCGTACCGCGTCTCATCGCCTAACGCCTCAGGGGGACCGTAGCGGCCGCTGAACTGGGTGTCGAGCAGCGGGATGGGGAATGCGGCACTGACGTGGGTCACCCCGGGGAGCGCCTTCACCCGGTTCTCGAAGTCGCGGAAGAAGGCCAGCTTCTGCGGATCGGGGTAGCGGTTCCCGGGAAGCGACAGGTTGAAGGTGAGCAGCCCATCGGGTTGGTAGCCCAGCTCCACGCGCTGGAGCGCGATGAAGCTGCGCACCATGAGGCCGGCGCCGATCAGCAGGACGACCGACAGCGCCACCTGGGCCACGACCAGTCCGCTGCGGAAGACCTTGTGACCCTTCTTTACCGCCGATCGACCCCGGTCCTTGAGAACCTGGGAGATGCGCGGCTGCGACGCCTGGAACGCCGGCACCAGGCCGAACAGGAAGGCGGACACGATGGCGGCGACGAGCGTGAACCCGAGCACGTAGCCGTCGATGCCGACGGTGTCCAGGCGCGGGAGGTTCGCGGGCCGCAGGGCGAGCAGCAACCGGATGCCGCCGAACGCGAGCAGCAGGCCCAGCGCGGCGCCCGCCATGGCGATGACACCGCTCTCGACCATCAGTTGGCGCACCAGTCGCAGTCGCGCGCCACCCAACGCCGAACGGATGGCGAACTCCCGCTCGCGCGCCGACGCGCGGGCCAGGAAGAGGTTGGAGACGTTGGCGCAGGCAATGAGCAGGACGAAGCCCACGGCGCCGAAGAGCGGCCAGAGCGTCGATCGCACCTCCGCCGTCAGGTCCTCGATCATGGGAAAGACGTCGAACCGGTATCCCGAGGTCTGGCGGAGGTTGTCCGCCTCGACCAGCCGCGCCGACACGCGGCCGACGTCGGCCCGCGCCGCGTCGATCGACACGCCAGGCTTCATGCGCCCGACAACGCGCCAGATCACGTTGCGGCGCGCCGGCCAGCCGGCGACGTTGATGCGCAGCGCCTGCCACAGGTCCACCCGCGTGGCCAGTCCGCTGCCGGGGCCGAAGTGGATGGCGAGGTCCGGCGGCATCACGCCGATGATTTCGGCCCGGTTGTTGTTGATCTCGATCGTGCGGCCGATGACGTCAGCGTCGGCGCCGAACTGGCGCTGCCAGAGTCCGTGACTGATGATGACCGTCGGAACGGGCGCCGTGGTCGCATCGACGTTCGGTCCCAGCGGGTCGTCCTCGTCAGGCGTGAATCCGCGGCCGAGGACGGGCTGGACGCCCAGCAAGGACAGGAAGTTGGCCGTCACGCCGGCGGCATCGACCTGCTCCGGTACGTCGTCACCGCCGGTCAGCGTCTGCTGGAAGGTTGTGATGCCGGCGAAGTCCGTGAACTGCGTCGTCTGCGTCTGCAGGTCCTGCAGGTCGGGCGGCGAGACCGGGAACTTCGGACGATCCCTGGCGGTGAGGTTCGCCCAGACGACAACCAGTTCCTCAGGCGCCTCATACGGAAGCTGCCTCAGCAGCACTGCGCGAACGACGCTGTAGATCGAGGTATTAGCGCTGATGGCCAGCGCGATCGTGAGGACCGCGATGAGCGTGAAGGCCGGCTGGCGCCGGAGCGTGCGGATCGCGAAGCGGACGTCCTGGAGCCAGCGGTCCATGGGGAGAGCCTCGGGCGAAGTCGATGAGGGTTAGAACTCGGCCACTGTGAATTGGTTGCAGTTCCGCCGACGCGGCTGGACTGACCCGCCAGGCTGGAACTAAACTAGTACGAGTCCATCCTGAAACTCGGAGCGCGTGATGGATGGGGAGGGGAATGAGAGTGAGGCATCCACTCACCCCTCAGGCCAGATCGCTGAGTGCTCAGTGCTGGGTGCTGGCGCTGGGGTTGGCTCAGCACCAGCTCCAGGACCAGGAAGCAGGTCGAGCATCCAGCACTCACGACTCAGGCCGGCTAGCCGAGCGAGCTGAAACCAGCGGTTCCGGCAGCACTCGAAAATCAGGGGGGACCATGCGTTCGAGAATCGTCGCCGCGCTGACCCTCGCAGTTGCCACCGGGGGGCAGGCGCAACCAGCCGCGCCCCGGGTGAGAATCACCGAAGAACTCCGGCTGGACGCGACGGCCGAGGATTTCCCCAGCGTCAGTCGTGTCTTCGTGGGTCCCGGCGGACAGATCGTCGTTCCCATCAGCGCGGATCAGCACCTGCGCATTTACGACTCCACAGGCAAGCGCATCGCGGTTGTCGGCCATCGCGGTGAGGGACCGGGCGAGTTCACCGGAATCGGCTTGGTGGGTTGGCTCCGGGACACTCTCTGGGCCAGCGACTCGCGCCAGCGCCGTACCGTCTTCATGGGTCCAGACTACAGAGTGCTGAGGACGGAATCGTGGCCGCAGGTTGGCCCGGGCGGCATCGACAGCAGGAAGTTCCGGTTCGCAAGTCCGATCGTAATGCTCCCCGGGGGAGCGACGCTTGTCCAGGCGATAGCGGCCCCACCAGGCCGCCGTGTGGTCCTCGGTATCCTGTCATCGGGTGGCTATCTGCAGGAGTCGCTCTCGATGACCGACGCAGAAATGTCTCCGGACATGATTTGGATCAGCGGCTGGGGATTCGGTGTGCCCTTCTCCCTCCAACCACAGTACGCGTTCGCTCACGATGGAAGCCGGTTCACCCAGTTGTCGGCGCCAATCCCCGATCGTAGCGATGGCACGTTCACGGTGACGTTGTTCCAGACAGATGGCGACACGGTATTCACTCGGAGCTATCCGTTCCGCGGTGCCACGATTCCCCGTCGGGTCGCTGACAGCGTTGTAGCCACACTCGGCCCTGCCCCTGGCCACGCTGTGAACACTCCGGTGGACCTTGCCCGACAGGTGCAGGCAGAAGCGCGCCGGCGCATGTCGTCCTGGTATATCCCGGTCGAGACCATCCTGCTGGGGCTGGACCGGACAATCTGGATCGGGCTCCGTGTCACTGACGAGGGGCGCGGGTATCTGATTCTGAACGATCGCGGTGACCCCATCGGCTCGTTGATGGTGCCGGCATCCACCCGCGTGCGTCAGGCCAGCGCCACCCGCATCTGGGTCACGGCGACCGACGAGGACGGACTCTCGAGCGTTGTGCGGTATCGCGTGAGCGGTCTGTGAGCTGAGTCGCCGCGCATCCAGCTCACCAGAGGGCCAGATCGCTCAGTGCCTCAGAACTGGGTGCTGGACCTGGGTGACACGTGCTGGCGCCGGGTTGGCTCAGCACCAGCTCCAGGACCAGGAAGCAGGTCGAGCATCCAGCACTCACGACTCAGCCCGGCTTGCCAACCTGGGTGTCACCACCCCGGCAGCAGATTGAACCCCCACACGCCCCCGCGCCCCGGCCGCTGAAACGGCCGCGCGTAATAGACTTCGAGCACGGCGAAACCGAACAGGTTGAGGCGTGAGGTCACGCCGGCGCTCACCACCGGCGTCCGGTCGCTCGAGTTCGACACCAGCGACCAGACCGGCGCACTCGAGCCCGTCCACGCCACACCGGCGTCGACGAAGGGCGAGATCTCCAGCGGCGGGAACACTGTCTCTATCAGCCCCAGCCCCCGGGCCCCGAACAGCGGAATGCGCAGCTCCAGGTTGGCCACCGCCACACGGCTGCCCAGCAACCGGTCGAACTGCGGGCAGTTGCTGCCACCTAACGAGCCACTGCCGTCGCCCGGGACGCACTCGCTCGCCCGGAACGAATCGTACGAGTAGCCCCGCACCAGCGCCGGATCGCCCAGGAACACCGCTCCGATGCGTTCGCTGTCACCGTCGCGTCCGAACCGGCCGAAGTGCAGACCCCGGAACGCCAGCGTCACCTGGCTGAGCCGATTGTACCGGCGGTAGTCGGCCAGGTACGACTGGTAGTTCAGCGAACCGAACGTCGGGCTCACCTCGAAGCGATACCGCGTGCCGGCAATCGGGGACGTGAACCCCATCGTGGCATCGTCCCCCACGTATGCCGCGCGCGCGATGCCGAGTCCCAGCGAGGTGGGCGCGTCCAGGGCCGTCGCGTCCGTCACATCGAACCCGTTGAACGTGCTCGACTCGAAGTAGTAGCCGTAGTGCTGGTACCCGGCGCTCAACTCGAACCGGTTCGATGCGCTGCGCGCGTACTGTGTGAGGACCGACCCCCCGGTGACCGCGATGTGGGCCAGCACGTAGTCGATCGAACCGCCGGTGAAGACGTTGTAGGCATACAGGTACGGGATGCGCTCCAGACTCGCGCCCCACGTCCACCGCCGCTCGGAGTTCACGTACAGCAGTTGCCCGCCCATGTCCCGAACGGTTCCTGACGCGGTCGCCGCCACGCCCAGGAAATGGTTCCCGAGGATGTCCGTGAAGGCCGCCGATGCGCCACCCTGGATCGTCGTACCGAACGGCCCACCCACACCCACGCCGAGCGATGGCGCGCCGATATACGCGAGCTTCAGGCCGGCGCGGTACGGAGCGGCCGCGACCGACGTATCCGCGGGCAAGCCGGTCAAGTAGTCCGTCACGTACCGCGCGACCACCTGGTCGCGTGCCGCCGCGGCTCCGGGCAGGATCGCGGCCGTGGCCGGAACGCCACCGGCGAAGGCGACCACACTTTCGCCCGCGACCTCACTGGAACCGAGCGAGGCCAGCATGAAGCCCCCTTCCTCGAACACGGAAAAGAAGACGGAACCGGTCCCGCGGGACACAGACAGCGCGGGCGACATCTCGGCGATGCCGCTGACGCCGGTGGCCGCGCGTGTCACCTGATGTATCGTGCCGGACTCCAGGTCCATCCGGTAGATGTCGCTGTAACCGCCCCGGTCGGAGACGAAGAGCAGCGAACGGCCGTCGGGCGTGAACTGCGGACTCAGGTGCTTGGCTCCCGTGAACCCGCCCGGCACCTCCACCCGTCCGGTGTTCACGTCGAGCACCGCCAGGCGCAGTGGCGCGTGCGACAGCTTAACGAAGTCAGACCCCGGCTCGACGCCCTCGAGCAGCGGGCTTTCCCGGTCCGAGATGAACGCAATGCGGGATCCGTCGGGCGACCAGGCCGGCTGCAGGTCGGCGAAGCGGTCATTCGTGAGGCGGCGGGTCGTGCCTGACGAGAGGTCGAACAGGTACAGGTCGCTGATGCCGCCCGTCATGCCGGAGAACGCCAGCTTCGAGCCATCGGGCGACCAGGCCACGGTGGTGATGGCGCCGATGCCGGCCGGCTTGATCCGACGCTCGATGTCGCGCGAGTCGATCGCCACGATGTCGATCTCGTTGTCACCGTCGTTATAGGAAACGAACGCCAGGCGCTTGCCATCGGGCGACCAACTGCCGGCGGAATACAGGAAGCTCAGCGCATCGAATCGGGAGGAGAGACCCGGCGCCGCGAGCGTGCCCAGCTCGGCGCCGGTGGTGGCATCAGCGAGCTTGAGCTCGACACCGCCGATGCCGCTGTGGAAGTAGGCGAGCAGCCTGCCGTCCGGGCTCACCGCGGGTCCCACGAAGTACTCCGGGCGGCCTTTCTTCCCGGCGATCAGCGTCTTGCCGGTGGCCCGGGGTGCCGTGCGCCCTTCGAGACGCGGGGTGTACGCCGTCCGGATGGCCTCGTGCCAGCGGCGCGACAGCGAATCGCTGCGCAGGGCGAGGACCGCGACCGCTGCCTGGTCGAAGCCGCGCTCCAGCGATGAACGGAACAGCTTGGGAATGATCGCGTCGCCCCACGTGCCGCCGATGTACGCCCAGAGCGCTTCGCCGTAACGATACGGGAAGTACTTCCCGCTGGTGGTCAGTTGGTCGATCGTGGGCAGGTCGTTCCGCTGCAGCGCGTCGCGCAGCCACATCGCGGTGTGGGCGTCCTCCGGGCCGACCGACAGGTACTCGGCCATTCCTTCAACCAGCCACAGCGGCATTCGCTCGAACTGAAGGGCCTTCGAGTCCTTGTTCGCGATGTCGTACTGGAAGACGTGAACCGCTTCGTGGCCGAGTACGTGGTCGCTCTCGGCGTAGTAGCCGGTCAGCGGCATGACCATCCTGTCGAGCATGCCTTCCGTCACGCCGCCCGTGCCTTCCGTCAACTGGCTGGAGATGACGTTGGTTTGCTGGAAGTCGGGGTGATCGGCGTAGAGGATGACGGGCTTCCGGGCACTGAGCTGGTGAGACAGCAGGCTGGAGAATCTCGTGTTCCAGCGCTCCAGCATGCGCGCCGCATCCCGGGCAGCGACCGCTTCCTCATTGTAGTAGTGGACGTTCCAGTGTGGCGTCTTGAGAACCTCGAAGCGGAAGCGCTCGTACGGCACCTTGTTGCGGCCGAAGTACTGCGCCGGCACGGATCGCGGCAGCATGGCCGAAAGGCAGAGCGCCAACCACACGCCCGGCAGTGTGGCCGAGGCGTAGCGGATATGCCGTATGGGGTTCATCGAGCCGTCTCCTTCAATCGCACGCCATGGGTGAACCGTCGATTCGGTCTTCCAGACGTTCAGGTTGCTGGGTCCATGCCTCACAGTCCTGCCGAGGCTTCCTGGAACCGATCAGGCTGGATGGCTCGATCGGCACTGGTACGACACGCGGAGTCGGCGTCGCACCCTACAGGAGTACACAGCGCACCGGATGAAGGTCGCGCAGTCAGGCGCGACGGGCGGACTCGGCGAGAGAACTCCTGACGACCGTGGAACCAGCCGGCGGGTGCGTGGTACTGATCCCGTTCCGTCCGGGCTTCGTGCTCGACGTCTGACTCACGCGCAACGCCCAACCGGACCGATCGGCGCGCCGCTGGTTATGGAATCGGTCTCGTCAGAGCTGAATCTGGGCGCCCAGTTCCACAACCCGGTTGGGAGGAAGCCCGAAGTATGCCGTTGCGGATTGCGCGTTCCGGGCCATGACGCTGAAGAGCTTCTTCCGCCAGCGTGCCATCCTGGCGCTTCCCGTCGGCAACACAAACTCGCGTCCCAGATAGTAGCTCGTCTCCATCCTCCTGGCGCGCAGTCCGTGCACAGCGCATGATCGCATAACCTCCGGTACATTCGGCGTCTCCATGAACCCATAGGCGGCCACCACTCTGTAAAAGCCCTGGCCAAGTGCCGTAACCTTGATGCGCTCATCGGCCCGCACGGCGGGCGTCTCGACCAGGGCAATCGACAGCAACACCACCTGCTCGTGCAGTGCCTTGTTGTGCTTCAAGTGGTGCAGCAGCACAACCGGCGCCCCCTCCACCTCCGAGGTCAGGAACACAGCCGTCCCCGGCACACGTGGCGGCGGGCGATGCTCGATCTCTGCCAGCAGGAGATCGAGCGGCATGGTCGATTTTCGGAGCGTCTCCCGCAACAGCTCGCGACCGCGCTTCCACGTGATCATGAGGGTGGCAATGGCAAGACCGATCGTGAGGGGCACCCACCCGCCATGCTCGATCTTCAGCGCGTTCGCTCCGAGGAAGGCCAGGTCGAAGACGAGAAAGAACAAGGTCAGCGCGGTGACGGACCAGATCGGCCAGCGCCAATGTACGCGCGCGATGACCGCGAACAGCAGCGTAGTGATTGCCATAGTTCCGGTCACGGCGATGCCGTACGCGGCTCCCAGAGCACTCGATGATCTGAAGCCTGCGACGATCAGAAGTGTGCCGACCATCAGTGCCGTGTTCACCTCGGGGACGTAGATCTGCCCATGTTCACGCGCCGACGTGTGGACGATCGTCAGGCGTGGCCAGTAGCCGAGTTGAACCGACTGGTGTGCCAGCGAGAAGGCACCCGAGATGAGCGCCTGGGACGCCACGATTGCCGCCAGCGTCGCGATGACCAGCAGCGGATAGAGAAACCATCGCGGCGCGAGCAGATAGAAAGGGTTGGTGACAGCCGTCGGATCACGAAGGAGCAACGCGCCCTGCCCGAAGTAGTTCAGCAGCAGCGCTGGCAGGGCCAGAAGGAGGAAGGCCAGCCGAATCGGCTTGGTGCCGAAGTGCCCGATGTCGGCGTAGAGTGCCTCTGAACCCGTGACCGCGAGAAATACCGCGCCCAACACGGCAAACCCGACGAAGCCGTGTTCCACGAAGAACGCCACCGCGTAATACGGATTGATCGAGGCGAGCACCCGCGGTTCCCGGACAATCTCGATCAGTCCCAGCGTCCCGATGGTCAGGAACCAGAGCGCCGTGATGGGACCGAACGTTACACCGACGCGCGCTGTGCCGAGCCGCTGAAACATGAACAGGCTGAGCAGAATCGCGATGGTCGCGGCGACAACGAATGGTTCCAGCGCCGGTGTCACCACCTGAAGACCTTCCATTGCACCAAGAACCGATATGGCCGGCGTAATGATGCCGTCTCCGTACAGCAGCGCAGTACCGAAAATGCCGAGCACGACGAGGAGCGTGCCGCGATGCCGCGCACCGGTTGCGGCACGGCTCTGGAGGACGAGTGCCAGGGCGGCCAACACGCCCCCCTCGCCCCGGTTGTCGGCCCGCAGAATGAACACGAGGTACTTCAGGACCACAACGAGCATCAGCGACCAGAAGACCAGCGAGAGGATCCCCTGGACGTTGGCGACATTCGGGATGAGACCGTAGTCGGCGTGGAACGTCTCGCGGATTGTGTAGAGGGGACTGGTCCCGATATCGCCATAGACGACGCCGAGCGCCGCGAGTGTCAGGACAGCGAGCCGCCGACCGCGTGGATCACGCTCCGCGTGCTGATACTCCGGCAACGATGCCGGGGCGGGCTGTTTTGACCGACTGTCAGTTTCGTCCATCAGCCACGCCCGGTCGGGGACGTGGTCAGACTACGGCGACAACCAGCAAGATCGCACAAAGGACTCGCAGCCGAGCGTCAAGAAATCACAAAGGGGCGTCGGGGCTTGTCTCGAGATCGGACACCTCGGCCGATGGGACGCTCAGGATGAACAGACTTCCGCCTCCCGGCCGAGGCTCGTAACGCACAGCTCCCCCCTGGGCTTCCGCCAGCCCGCGTGCGATCGACAGCCCGAGGCCAACACCCCTCCCTCCATCCGCGCTTCCATCACGCCGGTGAAACGGGCCGAAGATCATCTCGTGTTCCGCAACTGGTATTCCGGGACCGCGGTCGGCAACGACGAATTCCAGAAAAGCTTCTGCCCGGCGTGCCTGTACTTCGACCGTCGAGCCGGACGGAGCGAATTTCAGGGCGTTCTCGATCAGATTGACGAGTATCCGGAGGGAATGCACGAAATCGAAGCGACCCAGCAGCAGCGGCTCCGATGGGTCCAGGGTGGCGATTAGTGCTCGATCGGTGACGGTGCCCGATACCCGCTGAATGGCTGCTCCCACCAGGTCTTCGGCCGCATTGATATCCGGTTTGACTCGCAGTGCTCCACCCATCAGACCGGAGAGGTCCAGGAGATCGACAACGAATCGATTCAGGCGATCGGCTTCCTCCTCGATCGTCAGGGCACGATCGTCTCCATCCCGGCCGATCTCGTGTGCCAGCGCCTTGATCGTCGTCAGGGGAGTGCGCAGGTCGTGCGACACTGATGCGAGAACCGCGTTCTTGACCTCGTCCGCCTTCTCAAGCGCATCCGCGCGATCCGCGTCCTTCACCAGCCGGAGGCGCTCAACTCCCAGCGCCGCATAGTACGAGAGGGCCTCGAGAAACCGCTCCTTGGCTGGATCGAGATTGCCCATTCCGCCGTCCGCCGCCAGAGCGAGCACGCCAACCGTGCGCTCGCGGACCTGCAAGGGGAGCACGAGAACGCGCGGATTGAGGCCTTCCCCGGTCACCGCGCCTATTCCCTCCGTCGTCCCCGGTACCCGGACGGACCCATCGTGAAGCTCCGCGGCCAGTCGCCCGTTCGCGGCGACCCACTGGACGAGTCGAACGGTATCCGGTTGACCAATCTCCCGGTGCGAATGGGCTGTGGGACCGCCACTTCGGGCAGCGAGCGTCGCGAGCCCCTCGTTTTCGTCGCGGACGAAGACTTCACACGAGAGCGCGCCCAGCGTCGATCGGATCACGTCGGCGATGGCTTGCAGGGCGTCCTCCGCGCGACCGGCATTGAGTGTCTCCGCACCGAGTGCGGACAGTCTCGCCACCTCGTTCGCGCGTAGCCGGGCCGAGGCGGCCTCATTACGGGCGCGCGCGAGCAACTGCGCGGCGACCAGGCTGGTGAGCAGGAAGGCTCCCAGGACCGCCCAGTTGAGCGGGTCCGCCACCGTCAGCGTGTAGTAGGGTGGCAGGAAGAAGAAGTTGAAACAGAGGAAGGCGACAACCGATACGGCGAGGCCGAGCCCTCGGCCACCACGCGAACTGACGACCAGAACGACCAGCAGGTAGGCCAGTGCAACGTGCGTTTTGTCGAGCGACTGCCGTATCACCAGTAATGCGGCGGTCACCAGGAAAAGAACGGCCGTTGCCAGGAATACTTCGCCATGGCGTTCACTCACGCTGACGTCAGTCCTCGGCGTCGAAGCGATACCCGACACCGGGCTCCGTGACGATAAGGCGAGGCTGCACCGCATCGCGTTCGATCTTGCGACGGAGGTTCGCAACATGTACGCGCAGATAATGCTGCGCGTCACCGTGCGATCGCGACCAGACCTGCGCGAAGAGCTGGCCGTGCGTCATGGTGCGCCCCGCGTTCGATGCAAGTACCCGGAGCAGATCCCATTCGATCGGCGTCAGGTGTACGAGCTGCGCATCGCGATGGACTGCCCGCTTCGCGAGATCGATGACGAGGCCCTGCGCACGAATGAGGGCGCTCCCCGCAACGCTGCCAATCCGTGAGCGGCGGAGATGAGCCCGAATGCGCGCCTGCAGCTCGGCGGTGCTGAAAGGCTTCGTGATGTAGTCATCCGCACCGGCATCGAGGAGCGTCACTTTCTCGACATCCGAATGCCGAGCCGAGAGCACGACGATTGGCGCGGCCGTCCACCCGCGGATGTCCCGGCACACCTCGATGCCTTCGAGATCCGGCAGCCCGAGGTCGAGGACGATCAGGTCGACTCGGGCGGACGCAGCGAGATCGATTCCTGCCTTCCCAGAGGGAGCCTCCAGAATGTGCGTGACCATGTCTTCCAGCGCGTGTCGCACCACACGGCGGATCTGGGGCTCGTCGTCTATGACCAGAACCGTCGCGTCATCCATCGGAATACGGTGCCACCTCTTGGCTCGGGTTGCCCGGGGGATGAACTACTCGACCAGCGCCACGAATGATGCCGTCAGGACCAGCCCGCGTCTCCTGAGCTGCACCCAGATCGTGTACCGCCCCGCCGCCGGGAACGCGTACGGAAAATACAGCGAGTCCCGGGGAGGTTGGCCCGCGGTCGCAGCATGCGCTGGTGGATGCGCCGCCTGGCGGGACAGTCGCGCCTGCGCCGACGGCGAGATGGTCCCCATGGGGTGAAGGTGGATGAACACCTGCCCATCTTGCCGGACGACAGCGGCATGACCCGGCATGCCCAGGTAGGATTCAAGCGATGCGGTATCGCCCGCGGCCCGCTCGATCGCGAACCGCAGTCCGGCTTCTTCGCCGGCGGGAATGGCTCGCCCGCCGTCCCGCAGCCAGGTGAGGCTCGTGCCGTCCTGGAGGTGAACGCGGCCGTCCGCGCCAGCCATGGTGGCGGCCGCCCACGAATCATCGGGGTCGGTCATCTCCCCTTGCTGGGCAGATCCCGCGGGCACGACGACGCTTGACGTGAGCGTCTGCGTGAAACCGTTCAGGTGGACGATGTCGGCGAACACGCGATACCCACCGGCCGGCAGCGGCGGCAACGCCGAAGTGAACGTGACCGTGTCCGCCGTCCGGGGATGGAGATGCGCCATGGCACGTTGCCCGTCCTCCGCAATCAGGAACAGGTGCATGATCTTCCCGTGATCCTCCACCAGGCCGCTCATGGGGAGTTCACCCCGGGCCCGGAGGAGCGCGACGTCGTCACGCCGGAGCCATGTGGAATCGTCGATGGTGAGAACCAGGCGCGCGTCGCCCCCACTGGTGTCCGCGCGCGTGCTGATGGAGAGCGGGCGATACAACCGCTCGCGGAACGCCCGGTCCTCGGCGCGCCACCAGGCGCCCGTGAGGGTGAGCACGATGACAATCACCACGGCAGCACGGGCCATCGCCTGACGAGCGCGGCGGTGGCGCTGTACATCGGGCACGGCGCCGAGCTCGAGCGCTCCCTCGCGCGCTGCTGCGCCAACGAAGGTCAGCATCCCGGCGAACAGCACGCCTGCCACGGTGATCATGAGGGCGATGAGGGGAGCACTGAACGTGAGCCTGCGTTGCGCCACCGCGGACAGCGGGACGACGACTGAGCCCTCGCCCGAAGCGCCATACACCGCGATGGTCACGCTGTTGGAGCCGGCGTGCATCACCCACAGTCGCGCCCTCCACCAACCCGGCCGGTCGGACGCCGGCTGCAACTCGTCAGGCGGCGGCGTTCCGCCGGTCGCGTCGTAGGTGTTCACGAACGCCGTCAGGCGATGCACGCCGGACTCCGGCGGTTTCACATTGACCACCGCGATCCCCGGCACGACCGGCGGCGCCTCGATGTGCACGAGAACGGTGTACGGGCCGGCGGCCCCCTCGTACCAGGCGTCGGGGCTGCCGACGTGCGCCGAGCTGACGACCGCGGCGGTGATGATGAACCCCATCCGCCGGAGCAGCCGCATCACCGCTGAACCCGCGCCATGCCGCGACCGATCCAGAGTCCCAGTCGTGAGGTGGCGATAGCCGTCACCACGGCAATGGCGATGCCGCGCGCGAAGGTCGCCACGTCTGGCTGGGTGTTCCAGAACAGGTACCGCCAGTCGCCCAGCCGGACGTAGTAGTCCCACTGGTCGGCGCCGAAGAAATGGTTGCGCGCCGCGGGGGACATGAGGAACCCCGCCCACCACCAGTGGGCCGCCAGCATCAGCCCGACGAAGGTCACTCCGATTGCCACGGAACGCAGCCAGTCGTTGACTCGAACGCGCCGCACGAGCAGGTCGATCGCGAACGCAGGAACGATCATCAGGAGCGGGAACGGCGGTGGGACCATGTGCGACACCGGATTGTGGATCGGCGCCAGTTTCGCCGTGGCCGGAAAGAGCTGCAGTGTCCAGATCATGAGCAGCACGATGCCCATGTAGACTGCGGCTGCAGTCGTCGCCGGCCATCGGAGGCGTGACGGTCGCGCGCTCACCGCCAGGATGAGCGGCATGCCGATCGCGGTGATGCGGTAGAATCCGGCGCTGTGCATGTCGTTGGGGAACGCCGCGAACTCCATGACTGCCGTGGCGTGCATGGTCAGCAGGATCCCGGCCGACAGGGCGTAGAGAACACCGAGGCGCCTCCGCTCGTCAGGCGTCGCCCGGTTCCGCCAGGCGACGGCCATCAGCATGGCGCCGACCTGGATGCCGATCATTCCCCACGACAGCACCATGTGCGGCGGGCTCATGATCTTCACGTCGAGCCCGTACGCGTTGTGCCACCAGTTGTCGAAGGGTGCCGACGCCATCATGGCCAGCGTGCCCCAGATACAGAGCCAGGCGCCCAGTGGCCCACGGAAGCCCCAGAAGCCCACGGTGGTCGCGTGGTCGGCGGGTGTGCCACGGAACGTGGTCCGCAGCACCAGCCAGCCGCAGCTCGAGCCAGCGACGAGCGCGGCCAGTTGTTCGAGCACGTGCGGCGGAGACCAGAACGTGTCGCGGCCGATGGTCCGATGCCAGGAGATGTCCCAGATCAGACCGACGGCGATGGAGAGGGACGAGAAGAGGACTGCGTAAAGCGGCCAGGTGGATGGTGACGCGGTGGCGTCGTTCGCTCCGATGGTCGCGGCCGGGCCGACGCTGGTCGCCACGCGGTATTCCTCTGTGTGGACGTTGCCGTCGCACGAAACTGGGGCGGCTGGATTCGAACCAGCGACTTCCTGATTAACAGTCAGGCGCTCTGCCAGCTGAGCTACACCCCAAGGGGACCACCCAGTTGGCGGCCGCACGAAATCTCGCCGGGACGCAGTCGCTCTTTCAACTGGCCGTGGGAAATCCCCGGGGGCCGCGCCCGGTTCTGAGAACCGCCCGGCGGAAACCAGCCCGCACGACTCACCGTACTCCCACGAGAGGCGAACTGGCCTCGCGCCACCACCCGTCTCACTCCAGCAAGTCGAGAGCTGCTTGGACACGTTGCGACAGGACCTCCGCTACGCCCTGCGCGGACTGCGCCGATCCCCCGGCTTCACCCTCGTCGCGCTCCTCACGCTCGCACTCGGCATCGGCGTCAACAGCGCCATCTTTGGCCTGGTCAGCGCGGTCCTCTTCCGACCGCTGCCGGTCGAGCGGCCCGGCGAGCTGGTGGACATCTACGGCCACACCGCCACGTCGTCCACGCACGACACGCACTCCTATGCCAACTACGCCGACTACCGGGCGCAATCCACCACCGTCTCGGGACTGGTCGGATACACCAACTTCTTCGCCCACGCCTCCATCGAAGGCAGCTCCGACCTGATCGTCGGCGAACTGGTGACCGACAACTACTTCCCGGTGCTCGGCGTCAGGCCCGCCCTGGGGCGCGCCTTCAACGCAGAGGAGTACTCGGCGCCGGGATCGTTCCCGGTGGCGGTCCTGAGCCACGGTCTCTGGCAGACACGCTTCGGCGGGGACTCGAGCGTCGTGGGTCGCCGGTTTCGCATGAACGGCCTGGTCTACACCGTCGTTGGTGTCGCCCCGCAACGCTTCGGCGGCATGTTCCCGGCGGTCACCGCGCAGATGTGGGTGCCGACCGCCATGGTCGAACACGTGGAGCCGCTGGGCAACCAGCGCACCTCGGGCCGTTCGGTGGGAGACTCGCGTCTCGAGCGCCGGGGACAGCACTGGCTCTGGCTCAAGGGTCGGATGAAACCCGGCGTCACGGTCGCACAGGTCCGAGCCGAGTTCGAGACCATGGCCAGCCGCCTCGCGGCGGCGTGGCCCGAGACGAACGCGCAGGAGCGCGTCGCCATCATCCCCTCGCGCGACGTCCGGATCAACCCCGACCTCGATCGGGCGGTCGCTCCCGCGGGATTCGTCCTCATCGGCGCAGTGTCGCTCGTGCTGGTCGTCGCCTGCGCCAACCTGGCCAACCTGATGCTGTCGCGTGCCGCGCGGCGGCGCCGCGAACTGGCGCTGCGGCTCGCCCTTGGCGCGTCCCGCGCCCGTCTGCTGCGGCAACTCATGACCGAGAGCATGGTCGTCGCGTTAGGTGGCGGGCTGGCGGCCGTGCCGCTTGCCGCATGGCTCGGCACGGTCATCATGCGCATCCGGCCGCCGCTCCCGATCGACATCGGGTTGCAGATCGGCCCCGACTGGCGCGTCCTGCTCTTCACGCTCGCCACGGCGGTCGCCACCGGAATCCTGGTCGGCCTGCTCCCCGCGCTGCGGGCGTCACGCCCCGACCTGGCGCCCACCCTCAAGGACGCCGGGGAGTGGGTCGGCCGTCGCAAGCGACTGGAGCTGAGGAACGGCCTCGTGGTCATTCAGGTTGCCGTCTCGCTGGTGCTGGTCGTGGGCGGCGCCCTGCTGGTCCGCAGTCTCGCGGTCGCGGCGCGGGTGGACCTGGGCTACGACGTCGACCGCCTGGCGCACCTGGCGCTCGCGATGGAAATGAACGGCTACGACGCCGAACGCTCGGAGCGGTTCTTCCAGGAGGGACGGCTCCGCCTTGAGGCGCTGCCGCAGGTCGAAGCCGTCTCGCTCTCCAGCCGGATCCCGCTCTCTCTGAACAACAACGGCTTCGGCCTGTTCATCGACGGGCATCAGACTGCCGCGACGGACGAGCCCTTCGTCATGGATGGCGCGTATGTCGACGAGCGGTACGCGGACGCGCTGGGACTGACCCTGACCAGTGGCCGATGGATCGACGCCGCAGATCGCGAGGGCCGGCGCGTGGCGGTGGTCTCGCGGTCCATGGCCGAGCGATTCTGGCCGGGGCAGCAGGCGCTGGGACGCGAGTTCCGGCTGCGCTGGGATGGCGATCCCTACGTGATCGTCGGCGTGGTGGCGGACTACAAGGTGGACTCACCGGGCGAAGTCGCCAGATCCTACATCCACCTGCCGCTGAATCGCCGGGCGACGTACGGCAACTTCCTGATCAGGACCAGGACCGAAGCGAGGCTGGCGGTATCGTCGCTGGAGCGTGAGCTGCGGGTGCTGGATCCCGACCTCGTCTTTCTCGACACCGGAACGATGCGCGACCTCGCCGACGTGCGCCTGTTCCCGGTGCGAGCCGGAGCCTGGTTGATCGGCGCGTTCGGGTTGCTGGCCCTGGTCGTTGCCGCGGTGGGCCTCTATGGCGTCATCGGCTACTCGGTGAGCCGGCGCGTTCGGGAGATCGGCATCCGCAAGGCGCTGGGAGCGAACTCGCGCGAGATCGTTGCCATGGTGCTGCGGGAAGGGATGCTGCTGGTCGCCATTGGTGGAGCGGTTGGCGGTGCGCTGGCCGCGCTGGGAAGCCAGGCGCTGTCGGCTGTGCTCTACGTCGGTCCGTTCGACGTGGCGAGCTTCGGCATGGCCTTCGCGGTGCTTGCGGCGGTAGCCGTATTGGCCAACGGGGTCCCGGCGTGGCGAGCCGCGCACGTGGACCCCATGGTAGCCTTGAGACAGGACTGACGCGATTTCAGGCTGGGTTACGGCCTTCCCACCAGGTCACGCAGCGCCTCCTTGATCCGGGGATCATCGAACTTCCCCAGTGCCTGGATTGCCCGCCGCCGGTTGGCCAGCAGCGGATCGATCCGGGCGATCGAGATCAACTTGTCCGTCGCCACGCGCGTTCCGTTCGTCGCCAGCGCCGAGATGATCGTCGACCTTACGTCGCCCTCCTGCATGCCGTCATAGAGCGCGGACAGGTCCGCGGCCGTCAAACCCAGGCGGTCGGCCATGGTAATCGCGCGCCGGCGCTGCGCCAGCTTCTCGTCACCGTTCCTGGCGATGCCGAGTATCCAGTCCCTGCTGGCCTTGCCGCCGATTGTCGCAACGCCGGACAGGATCGCGTCACGCAAGCGATCGGTGTTCACGGTGGCATAGAGTCCGCGCAGGTACTCGGCATCCCTCGAGGTCGCGTAGGAGCCCGCCAGTCCGGTGATTGCCGCCACCCTGGCTTCCTCGGTCAGGTCCGTCCGCTCGGCCGCCGTGCGAAGGTGCTCGCGCGCGCGCGGATCACCTGAGCTGGCAATCAACTGGACCGCGCGCCGCGCCAGCCAGGCTTCCGCCGTACCGTTCGTCATCGCGACCAGGGCATTCAGGCTGGACGCCGAGCCCAGTCGGGACAGCGAACTGAGTGCCTGGTCCCGCACGGTTCGCGTTTCGTTCTCATCGCGGGCGATGGTCACCAGCGTGCGGCTGACCTCCTCCGCCGAGAGCTCGCCGCGCTCGCCTCGCCGCCGGACTATCCACGACAGGGCGCTCCGGCGCACCTCGCGGGAACGGTCCACGTTGCGCGCGATGGCCAGCAGGTCGCGGGTCACCAGGGCGCTGTCCGCCAGAGCGGCCGGCATGATAGCGTCGCGACCGGGCCGTCCGTCCACCCGCGCCGCCAGCCCCAGCAGGTATGCCGCCGCGTCGGCGGCAGGTACGGCACCCAGGTCCGAGGCGCCCGGCTCCTGGGCCACAGGTCCAGCGTACGTTTCGATGCGCAGTATGTCGCGCCCGTCGCGTACCAGTACCACTCGAATGGGACCACGCTCGCAGGCCAGGGACCGCACCGCGTCGTTGAAGGAACCCATCCACATGTCGTCGGCACGGATGTACGTCCGCCCGTCGCCGCACACGTCCGCGCGCGACGCAAAATGGAAGCTCACGTTGCCCTCGGGCGCCGCGGCGACGCGGCGCTCCACCATCTGGCCACAGGCCGGACCCGCCGCCGCAATGAGCAGCGCGAGACCGCCGGTGGCCCGCATCATCGTCTTCATTTGTTGATGATCTCCAGAAGCAGCTGCGTGGCCCGGGGATCGTTCTTGCCGGCCAGCGCGCTGATGGCAGAGCGACGGAGTGACGGGTCGGTCCCGTTCTTGACGATGTCGATCAGCTTGTCCGTCGCGGCATCCTCGGTCCGCTTGCCGAGCACCGAGATGATCTCCTGACGGAACCGCTGCTGCGTGGCACCGTCATACAGCCGGCCGATGTCCGCGACCGACATCGATGCGCCGATGCGGCGCATCGCGGTGGCCCGCAACTCGCTGCGTTCCGTCTCGCTGCTCGCGATGGTGACGAGCCACTGGTCCACTTCCGGCCCGCCGACGCGCACGATGGCCGACAAGGTGCGCGACTTGAGGGTCGGCGACTGAAACCGTGCGTAGAGCGCCCGGAGCCAGGCGATGTCGTCGGCAGTCGCGCGCTCAGCGTTGAACGCTGCCAGGGCGTCGCTCCGCACGCGCTCGGACACGTCATCGCGCTCCACCAGAGTGCGAACCGACTGTCTTGCCCTCGCACTGGGGTGGCGCACGAGCGCCCGCACGGCGGCTCGCTGCACCCGCTCGTCGTCGCTTCGAGACAACTCCTCGAGCACAGGCACGCCGTCATCGCTTGGCAGTCGCCCGATGACGCCAATGGCCTCGACCTTCACATCGACGCTGGGGTCGTTCCGCGCGACGCCGGCCAGGATGGTCACCGCCTGCGCGTCACGCCGGTTGCCGACGAGGAATACCGCGGTGCGGCGCAGGGGCACCGCGCACTCGTCTTTCCGCGCGAGGACCCGGGTGATCAGGTCGTTCACGTTCGCCGCATCGGACCGGCTCAACGCGTTCATGGCTTCCTGCTGAACCGCCTGCTCCTCCTTGTCGCAGGTCGCGCCCTGGTCGCTCGAAATCCGGGCCAGTTCCGCCGCGGCCTGGGCGTCGCCCCGGGCGGCCAGCACGCCGCGGATGCGAGTTGCCAGGCTGGAAGACTCGACGCGGGAGCGGGCGTTGGGGTACTTGGCACGCTGCGCCTCGAGCGCGGCGAGCGCTTCACGCAATTCCGGCGTTCCGCCGATGCGGTATAGCGAAAACGCCAGGTAATACTGCGATTCCGGAACATACGCCGAGTTCGGGAACCGCTGCGGCAAGCCCTTGAACGCGGCGGCAGCCTGTCCCCATTCACCGCGATTGAACAGCGCGCGGGCTGCTCGATAGACGGAGTCGCCGACATCCTGACCCGCCCATGGCGGCGGCGCGTACACGCCGGACGTCGAGTACGCGCGGAAGTCGGCGGTCCTGATTCGCGCCTGGTCCATGGCTTCGGCGCGTGCAAGCTCGGCGTGCAGCCTTGCCATCTCGGACTGCTCGCGCGCCAGAGCTCGCTGGTGTTCATTCTGCTCGCGATTGAGTTGCAGTTGCAGTTCGCGTTGGAGCGCGGACTGCTGGTGCTGCAGCTCGACCTGATCGCGATTCAGCTGCATCTGCAGTTCCCGCTCCAGGGCGGCCTGCTCCCGGGCCATTTCCGCAAGGCGACGAGCTTCCTCGCGATCGCGGATCGTGTCGACTCGCGATGCACGAGGCGGCGATCCCTGGAAGAACGGATCCGGAATCGCCGGGAGACCCGGCATCAGACCGTGCGGCGGAAGCGGAGCCAGCATGGCGTCGGGTGCAACGATCGCTTCGATCGCCACGGGAACGTCCGACATCAAGGGGAACTCTCCCGGCAGCGCGATGAGCGGCGCCAGGGGCGGCAGGGGCGTCAGGGGCGTCAGCAGGCTCTCCAGAGCCATCGGCAACTCACCGGGCAATGGAGCCAGCATCGGTAGCGGCATGTCCAGTCCGGGAGGCAGCGCCGCGTCGGGAAGCGGTGCCACCGCCTCGACCGGGCGCGGTATCGTGGCGCGGGGCGGACTCGCCGGCACTGGCGGCTCCCGGCGTGGGGGCACGCCCTGCGCGTGCAGGATGGTGGCGCTGACGGTGAGCAGCGCTGTCGTCCACGTCATTCTCATGTTCAGTATCTCCTCGGTCAGTCGCCCGCGGCGAGACGTGCGGCCGCGGATCGGATCCGCGGTACGACGTCGCGCTCTTCGAGGGCGTCCGTGATGAAGTCGAATTCGTCCAGCGGGCGTCCGGACCGGAGCATCGCGATCTGCGCGAGAACCAGCTCCAGGTCTTCGAGAAGGTTCTTGAAGCGGGCGTCGCTGGCGGCCGGCGAGTCGAGCAGCAGGCGCGTGCTGGAGAGCAGCTCGGTAGCCTGGTTGGCGAACACCTCGCCCGCGTTGACTCCGCCCGCCTCGGCGGGCAACGCGGTCAGCAACAGCACCATACGACCCAGCAGTTCTGACGCGACGCGGTCGTACCCGCTCGCGGGTATGGTCGAGTCGGTGTCTGCCGAGGTGACTTCCGGCAAGGCGGGCGCGGTCAGTGACGTGAAGCGCCCAACACCGACACCAAGCACCAGGGCGGCGGCCATCGCGAGGGAGAGGATCCGCCACGACGGCCGGCGCGGTGCACCGCGCTGTCGGTCAAAGACGTGGCGCTCGATTTTCGACCACATGGCTTCGTGGTCCGGCTCCGGCGGGACCATCCAGGTCCTTCCGGCATCCTTCAGCAGTTCGTTCAGTCGTTCTTCGGTCATTCTCCCTGCTCCTTGGCGAAAGCCGACAACGCTTTCCGCAACCGGTGGCGAGCGTCGAACAGCCGTGCCTTGCTTGTGCCTTCGGCAATGCCCAGCATCTTGCCGATTTCGGCGTGGGTGTAGCCCTCGATGTCGTGCAGGATCACCGAGGCGCGACTGCCTGGTGGGAGGGCCTCGATGGCCGCCCGCAGTCTGGCGCGGAGATCGGGGTCCACGTTGTCCGACGGTGCCGGCAGATCGGTCGCGACATCGAGGTCGTCGGCCCTCCGCCAGAGCCGTCGCTCCTTCCGGAGCCCGTTCAGCGTGACAGTGACGGCAATGCGGTGCACCCACGTGGCGAACGCTGCCTCGCCACGGAACGTCGACAGCTTGTCGAAGACCCGGATGAACGTGTCCTGCGTGAAATCCCGGGCCAGCTCTTCGTCACCACACAGCCGGAAGACCAGGCGATGCACGCGCTGGGCATGCGCGTCATACAGGCTCCGGGCTGCTTCCCGGTCTCCTTGCTGGGCGCGGGCGACCAGGAAGCGTTCGTCGGGTTCTGCTGCGGAGTTGGTAACCAGAGCGACGTGTGTCATCAGTTCGGTAACTTCGACACGAGAAGAACGATAACCGTTGAGGTGGAGCTGTCCCTCCACGCCGACGGCGAGTGTCGATTGCCGGAAACGGCAGATAACCTGGGATGGACCAACATGTTAGCAGGACTCATGTCGGGTTTGGCTCAGCCCCAGCTCCAGGACCAGGAAGCAGGTCGAGCATCCAGCACTCACCACTCAGGCCAGATCGCTGAGTGCTCAGTACTGGGTGCTCTAACTGGATGACACGTGCTGGCGCCGGGCTCTGGCTCAGCACCAGCTCCAGGACCAGGAAGCAGGTCAAGCATCCAGCACTCACCACTCAGGCCAGATCGCTGAGTGCTCAGTACCGGGTGCTCTAACTGGATGACACGTGCTGGCGCT
>DASWGU010000227.1:0-15905 GCA_036393555.1 Gemmatimonadaceae bacterium | reverse complement strand
AAGAGTGAAGAGTGAAGAGTGAAGAGACAGGGAGGAATGAACGATGAGCGGTGAGACAAACGGTGCGGCGGACCTGCCACGGCGGGACGTAATCAAGTTCCTGGCAGCGGCGCCGCTGTCCGCGTTTGCGGTCACGGCACTCGACCTGGAGAAGGCCGCGATCCTGACGCGCGAAACGCTGGCGCACCTGGGGGCGCGCGGGCAGCAATACCAGCCGCGAGTTTTCACCGCGGCGGAGTGGCGGACCGTTCGGATCCTGGTCGACCTGGTGATTCCCCGCGACGAACGCTCGGGAAGTGCCACGGATGCCATGGTGCCGGAGTTCATGGACGTGTTCATGGCGGACCGGCAGAACATGCGAACCTGGATGCGAACCGGCTTGACCTGGCTGGACGACGAGTGTCGCAAGCGGTTCGGCAGGAACTTCGTGGACTGCGCGCCCGGGCAACGCACGGCGGTGCTGGACGACATCGCCTGGCCGGCGCGGGCGCGCGAGGAGATGCAGCCCGGTGTCCGGTTCTTCAACAACTTCCGGAACTTCACCGCCTCCGGGTTCTGGTCGAGCAAGGTCGGTGTGGAGGACCTCCAGTACATGGGGAACCGGCCCACGATCTGGAACGGGTGTCCCGCGCCGGCGCTGGACAAGCTCGGGGTGAAATACTGACCTGAGATCGGAACCTGAGCGGAGGGCGTAGCGTGTCGAACACAGGGCGACGGGGGGGGTGCGCATGGATGGTGCGTCTGCTGGTGGCGATCGCGGCGACCGCCACGATCGTGCCGGGTGCCGGCGCGCAGCGGTTCTTTCCCGGCAGTCCGCCACTGCCGGGCGGAGACACCACGCTGGTCATCACGCTGGGTACGGGGACACCGGTGCCGAACCCCGGGCGTGACGGTCCGGCGACCGCCGTTACCGTCGGCGGAAGAGTCTTCCTCTTCGACGCCGGCCCGGGCGTCATGCGAAAGATCGCCGCCGCCGGCCTGCCGATCGACGGGGTGACGGCCGCGTTCATCTCTCACCTGCACAGCGACCACACGTTAGGCCTGCCGGACCTGATCTTCTCCACGTGGGTGATGGGACGGGCGAGTCCGTTGCGGCTGCACGGGCCGCCGGGATTGCGTCGGATGACAGACCACCTTCTGGCGGCCTGGTCGGAGGATACGGTGATTCGCATAACGGGCCTTGAGCGTGGCCGCCCGGGCGGGTACCGGCTGGACGTCCGCGAAACGGCGTCGGGCGTGGTCTACGACTCGGCGGGTGTGACGGTGACGGCGATCCGGGTGCCGCACGGCGACTGGGCACACGCATTGGCCTGGCGCATTGACACGCCTGCGCGAAGCGTGGTCATTTCCGGCGACACCAGGTACAGCGAGGCCCTGGAGCGCGCGGCCACCGGGGTGGACGTCCTGGTGCACGAGGTGTACATCGCGGCGCGCGTCGCGCCGGAATCGCGACCCGGCGGCGACCTCTGGCCGCGGTACATGAAGGCATTCCATACCTCGGACGTCGAGCTTGGGGCCTTGGCGTCACGTGCGCGTCCCCGGCTGCTGGTCCTGTCGCACGTCCTGTTCATGGGAGGTACCGAGCGGGAACTACTCGACGGCATCCGGCGCGCCGGCTTCCGCGGAGCGGTGACGGTGGCGAACGACCTCGGCCGCTACTAGGCTTGCGCTGGAACACGCCCGGTCGCACGACCGGGTTTTGCGTCGCAGATTCTCGTTGGCCGCTGGCAATGACCCGACGAGGGAGTCGAACGCCCATGGAACGCGAATTGTCGTCCCGATACCGCCGTGCCGCCCATCTGTCCGGGCTGGTCTGGGCGATGTCCACCGCCGCGAGCGCACAAGGCCCCGCCGCGCATCGCTTGCCGGCGACGCCGCAAACGGTGGCGTACGGCTACTACTGGTCGGAGGCGAAGCCGGTGCTCCGGATCGCGTCGGGTGACGTCATCGACGTCGAAACCCTGTTGACGAACACCCCGACCCGTCTGGAGGCGGCGGGGGTGCCGGCGGCCGAGATCGAGCAGTCCCTCCGCGACATCGTCTCGCAGGTGGCCGATCGGGGACCGGGAGGACACATACTGACCGGGCCGGTTTACGTCGAAGGCGCGGATTCCGGCGACGTGTTGCAGGTCGACGTCCTGTCCATCGACCTGGCGATTCCGTACGGCTACAACGGGTGCAGCGGCTTTGCGCGTGATCTGTGCGACCGGAGCCAGCCGACGACCCGGATCATCCGGTTGGACGGGCAACGCATGCTCGGTCACTTCGCACCGGGGATCGAGGTGCCGCTGAAGCCGTTCTTCGGCAGCATGGGTGTCGCGCCACCTCGGGCACGGGGCCGGGTGAGCAGCAATCCTCCCGACATCCATGCGGGGAACCTGGACAACAAGGAACTGATCGCCGGGACCACGCTGTACATCCCGGTACATGTCCGGGGTGCGCTGTTCGAGATCGGCGACGGTCACGCCGCGCAAGGCGATGGCGAGGTGGATCAAACCGCCATCGAGACCAGCCTGCGGGGCCGCCTGCGCCTCACGGTACGGAAGGACATGCGTCTCGACTGGCCACGAGCGGAGACGCCCACCCATTGGATCACGATGGGGATGGATACGTCGCTGACGAGGTCCACCCGCATCGCGATCGACCAGATGGTGGAGTTGCTGCAGGAGAAGGCCCGTCTGCCCCGTACCGCCGCGTATCAGCTGGCGAGCATCGCGGCGGATCTGCGCATCACGCAACTGGTCGACGGCAACGTGGGCGTTCACATGATGGTGGCCAAGGCGCTGCTGCCGCGGTGACGACGGGGAGTGCAATGATCTACATGGTGATTGAGCGATACCGGGCGGGGACGGCGTCAACGATCTACGAGCGACTGCGCGTCTCCGGCCGGATGATGCCCAACGGGCTCCAATACCGGTCGAGCTGGATCGCCCATGATCTGTCCCGCTGCTGGCAGCTCATGGAGGCGGACGATCCAGCCCTGTTCGAGGCCTGGATGGCGAACTGGAATGACCTGATGGAGTTCGAGGTCATTCCTGTCCTGACGTCCGGGGAGGCTGCTACGCGAGCCCAGCCGTGAGCCAGCCCCCAGTATGGACGGTGGCGCGCGCGGCGATAGAATAGCGGTGAGTGGTAACGGGTGACGGGTAACGGTGACCGCGGACCATCCGGTTTGTGGTCATCAGCTCCAGACCGGGGGGTCGATGCGTCGCTACACCCGCGGTGAGTTTCTCTCGCTTGGGGCGCTGATGGCGGGCGCGGCGAGCCTGGCGAAATCGCCGTTTGGAAGGCTGCAAGCGCAAACCAGCGTTCCGGGTCCGGGGTCGCAACGGGGCGCAGGCATCCAGGCGGAGCTGGCTGTCGTGAATGCTCGTGTGATGACGATGGAGCCGGGCCAGCCTCGCGCCGAGGCGTTCGCCGTGAAGGACGGCCGTTTCCTGGCGGTGGGTAGCTCGGCGGACATCCGGAATATCATCTCCTCGCGGACGACCGTCATCGACGCCGGAGACATGACGGTTCTTCCGGGGTTCATCGACTGCCACTGTCATCCCAGTGGCGTGAGCGAGTTGTACGGAGTGGTGGTGACCCCGCTGAGGACGAAGGCCGCGCTGATCGAGGCCCTGCGCAAGAAGGCGGCTGAGACGGCGCCGGGTTTCTGGGTCCAGGGACAACTATTCGACGACACCAAGCTGACCGACCCGACGCCGCTGGACCGCCACGATCTGGACCGGGCGTCCACGGCGCATCCGATCGCGGTGAACCACCGTGGCGGTCACACGACCTGGTACAACAGCAAGGCACTGGAACTCGCGGGCATCACGCGCGAGACGAAGGACCCGGAGCACGGCCGGTTCTTCCGGGACTCGTCAGGCGATCTCACCGGGCGCGCCGCGGAGCAGGCACGCGGCGTCGTGAATCGGGCGGGACAGCGCGAGCGGTTCACGCCGGAGCAGGCGCGCGAACGGAACCGGCGGGGAATGCAGCACATCTCCGGCCTGCTGGCGGCGGCGGGACTGACGACGGTGCACGACGCCGGCGCGGGCCCGGACCGGATTCGGGCATACGAGGACGCCCACGCCAACGGTGAGCTGCGGCACCGGGCCTACCTGATGATCCGCGGCGCCTACGAGCAACTCCGGAACGCCGGCGTGTACACCGGCTTCGGCAACGAGTGGATCCGCGTGGGTGGCGTGAAGTACGGTGCCGACGGGTCGGCGTCGGAGCGCACCATGCGCATGAGCACGCCCTATGTGGGGACGGAGGACCATGGCATCCTCACCATGACGCAGCAGGAGATTCACGAGCAGGTGGAGGACGCGCACCGGAACAACTGGCAGGTTGGCATCCACGCCAACGGCGACGTAACCATCGACATGGTGCTCCAGGCGTACGAACGGGTCCTGAAGCAATGGCCGCATCCCGACCGTCGGCACCGCATCGAACACTGCTCGCTGGTGAACCCGGACCTGCTGCGCCGGATTCAGGCGACCGGGACCATCCCAACGCCGTTCTGGACGTATGTCTACTACCACGGCGAGAAGTGGTCGCAATACGGCGACGACAAGATGCAATGGATGTTCGCGCACCGATCCTTCCTGGACAGCGGTATCAGGGTACCCGGTGCGTCGGATTACGGGCCGGGTCCATTCGAGCCGCTGATGGCGATCCAGAGCATGGTGACGCGGCGGGACTACCAGGGCCGGGTATGGGGGCCGAACCAGAAGGTGACCATCGACGAAGCGTTGCAGATCGCTACGATAAACGGGGCCTACGCCTCCTACGAGGAAGCCACCAAGGGATCAATCACGGCTGGCAAGTACGCCGACTTCGTGATGCTGGAGAAGGACCCGCACGAGGTGGAACCCAACGCCATCAAGGACATCCGGATAGCCCGCACGGTGGCGGGGGGAACAACGACGTACCCAGGCGCGTAGCAGCTTCGACAGGATCCCCGGGGCAGGGTTGGCGCACTCCGCCGAGGGCAACCAAATGGTCAGACGGACCGGTTCGATGATGTTGTCCCTGCTGGCGGCGACGGGCTGCCGGAGCGCCGTGCCCGCGCGGCCGGCAGCCAATGCGTCCATGGCGTCCCCATCGCACAGTTCCGCTGTCGTTGGGCAGCATGCGTTCAGTGCCAGTCTTCCGGGTGGCGTGAAGCTCGCCGGCATCCTCGTCGTCACCGGGGACACGATTGTGCCACGGCCAACGGACGGTGAATGCCGTCTTGCGTCGCCGACGGCGGTCAGCCGGCAGCACGTTGTGTACGAATGCAGCATCCCCGGAGTGTCCGGCATCATGCTGGCGTTCGACCGCGTGAATCCGGTGAGGCGCTCGACGTGGGGACTTGCCACCACGGTGCGGAAGACTCGCGATGTGTGCCGCGAGTGGCGAACGTGGGAGAACGGTGCCCGTACCTGCACCCGGACAACGCCGGAAGACTACTTCGAGAGGGCCCAGTCGCGTGGCCAGCTCACGGTGGTACCGCCATGAGACGACTCCTGAGTGCGACGACACCAGCAGGGGCCTTCGTCGCTGTCGCCGCGGGCCTGATCATCGCGTCCTGTCGGGGGCGCCCACTGGTGATCGAGCCCAAGCCGGCCGCCGGCACGTACCAGCTGGACGGCGTCTACACGTTCCGGATTGACTATCGGGAAGGGACGCTGGCGGTCCTGAGGACAACGGGCAGCTTCGTCATTGCCGATTCGCAGGTGATGTTGTCCCAGCCACCTTGCGCGGAGGCCGAGGCACCTCGCGCGTCGGAGGGCATGGAAGAGGCGTGGTTCGATTGCGCCAGGCAGTCCCGCACCGGCGTGCAGCTGCGCATCAACCGGACCGACCCGATCAACAAGTCGCGCTGGTATGGCAGGCTCCTGGTCAGCGAGCCCGCGCGCGCGTGCCGTCGTTATGCGGCAAACGGGAACTGCACTCAGGTGGTAAATACCAGGATCTACAAGTACGTGGAGCGGTCCGGCAGGATCGACGTCACCCGTGGCATCCCGGTTCCTCCTGACGGTTCGGGAACGCCGGGGAAGGACCTGCCCAAGCGCGCGGGGTGCGACACGGTGCGAACTGGGTGGTGCTCGCCAGCGCGGGGAGACCACCAGCGATAAGCCGCAGGTCGCAGGTCGCAGGTCGCGGGTAGGTCGCAGCGGACGCACACCACGGCTTCACGAGGGCCGGATCGCGACGCATTATCGGGTGACGCGGCGATCGCCGCGACCGACTCACCTCCCGGACCTCCGAAATGGCGAAGACACGACTCGGCGTCGGTTTCATCGGCAGCGGCTTCAACACCCGGTTCCACCTGCAGGCCTGGCGCGGCGTCCGGGATGCGGACGTGGTAGGAGTGTGGAGTCCCAACGCACAGAACGCGGCATCGGCCGCCGCGCTCGCGCGCAAACTCGACGTCGGTCCGGCCAAGCCGTTCAAGAGCATTGCCGCACTCGTCGCCGACCCGAAGGTGGACGCCATCTGGCTTTGCGGGCCGAACCACGCGCGCATCGAGAATGTCGAGGAGATCGTCGATACGGTCCATCGCGGCCGCGCGCAACTGACCGGGATCGCATGCGAGAAACCGCTGGCGCGTAATGTCGGCGAGGCGGAACGCGTGGCGCTGATGGTGGCGAGCATCGGCGTCAGGACGGGTTATCTGGAGAACCAGCTTTTCGCCCCTCACATCGAGGCAGGCAAGGCCCTGCTCTGGGCCCGCGGAGCGGCGACGACGGGACGACCGTACCTCGCGCGCGCCGCGGAAGAACACTCCGGACCACACGCGCCCTGGTTCTGGCAGGGCGCGCTCCAGGGTGGGGGCGTGCTCAACGACATGATGTGTCACTCGGCGCTTGTCGTGCGGCATCTGCTCACGCGACCGGGTGATCCGCTGAGCACGGTCAAACCGGTGCGCGTCACGGGACACATCGCGTCGCTCAAGTGGAGCCGCCCACAGTACGTGAAACAGCTCAAGCGGACGATGGGCCCGTCGGTGGACTATGAGCACGCGCCGGCGGAGGACTTTGCCAGCGTCACGATCGAGTTCAAGACTGCCGATGGGCATCGCGTGATCGGCGAGGCCACGACATCATGGAGCTTCGTCGGTGCGGGACTGCGCCTGTCCGCGGAGCTGCTCGGCCCGGAGTACTCGCTGAAGTGGAACTCTCTGGACAGCGGGCTGCAGCTTTTCTTCAGCCGGGCCGTGAAAGGGAGGGCGGGTGAGGACCTGGTGGAAAAGCAGAACGCCGAGGTCGGTGTAATGCCCGTGGTGCCGGAAGAGTGGGCGGCGTACGGCTACACCAACGAGGATCGGCACTTCGTCCGCGCCTTCCTGGGCAAAGAGACCCCCCGGCTCACCTTCGCGGACGGAGTCGAGGTGGTCAGAATGCTCATGACCGCGTACCGGAGCGCTGAACGAGGAAAGACACTGCGATACCAACCGCGGACGCTCAGCCGCTTCGTACCGAAGGTCGCGAAGGGAACGTGGAAGCCATGACCGAGGGTTAAGGGTTAAGGGTCGCCCGAGGAATCCCGATGAACCACACAGTTCGGTCGTCCATCGCGAGGCGCAGGGCGGTGCTCGGAGCGCACGTGCTGACGCATGTCGTCTTCGCCTGCGCGCTTTGCTCGCTCGCGTACGGCCAGGACGCTTCCACACGAACGAGGAATGTCGTGCTCATCGTGCCGGATGGCGTGCGATGGCAGGAGGTGTTCACCGGGGCGGAGCGCGCCCTGATCGGACCAGCGGGCAACGTGAACGACACCACGACCTTGCTGCGCGAGTTCTGGCGGGAATCGCCGGCTGAGCGGCGGCTTGCGCTGATGCCCTTTCTCTGGGGGACGATTGCCCGCGAGGGGCTCATCGTGGGGGATCCGGCGACCGGGGCGCGTGCCGAAGTCACCAACGGGCTCAAGTTCTCCTATCCGGGCTACAACGAGATGCTGGCGGGCGCGCCCGATCCGCGCATCCGATCCAACAGCTACGGACCGAATCCCAATCGCACGGTGTTCGCCTGGCTGGCGTCGCGCGAAGGCTACCAGGACAGGGTCGCGGCGTTCGCCACCTGGGGTGTCTTCACCGATATCTTCGACGCCCGGCGAAGTGGCGTCACCGTGCGCGCCGGATGGCGAGCACCTTTCCCCGAACCCCGGGGCGATCGTCAGGCGCTGATCAACGAGCTGCACCGCACCACGACGCGGCTCTGGCCTGACAACACGTTCGACGTTCTCACTCACCAGGCCGTGCTGGAGTACGTGCGCACCGCGAAACCGCGCGTGTTGTTCATCGGCTACGGCGAAACGGACGAATGGGCACACGCGGGACGCTACGACCTCACGCTGCGCGCCACCCGACAGGTGGATGCCTTTGTGGCCGAGCTGTGGGGAACGATGCAGGCGATGCCGGAATACCGGGACGCCACCACGTTTCTCATTACGACCGACCATGGCCGCGGTGACGGCGCCGATGGATGGAAGCGGCACGGCGAGAACGTGGCGGGCGCCGAAGCGATCTGGCTGGCAATGCTCGGTCCGGACACGCCCGCCATACAGGGAGGCCTGGGCGTGGGTCGGGTGACCCAGTCACAGGTGGCTGCAACGCTGGCTGCCCTGCTGGGCGAGAACTGGCCGGGCGCTAATCCCGGGGCGGCATCGGCGATCCGCGGCGCGATTCGCGAGTGACCCGGTGTCCATCCTGAAACTCGGAGTGTCGTTGAGTACGCAGTACTGGGTGCTCGAACTGGGTGACACGTGCTGGCGCTGGAGTTTGGCTCAGCACCAACTCCAGCTCCAGGACCAGGAAGCAGGTCGAGCATCCAGCACTCACGACTCAGGCCGGCTACCCGCTGAGCCCAGGAGACCTGCCTGAAGATCCCACGGGTGGGGTAGCAACGCAGACCGCGCTGCGGAGCGGTAGATTCGCGGCTCGGGCGTCGCGGCCTGCCTGTCGTCTCGCGGCGACCGACCAGTCCCTGGAGAGGCAACCATGTCCCGAATGAAGCGATTGGTCCTTGCACTTCCCGTGCTGTTTGCCGGGGCCCTCCTCCCAGCGCAGCAACTGGGAACGATCACCTTTCCAACTTCTGCTGGTGCGGCCGCGCAGGAGCATTTCATTCGCGGGGTGCTGCTTCTGCACAGCTTCGAATACTCCGACGCGGCGACAGCATTCCGCGCGGCGCAGCAACTGGAACCGGGCTTCGCGATGGCCTACTGGGGCGAGGCCATGACGTACACGCATGCCGTCTGGAACGAGCAGGACCTGCCGGGCGCCCGCGCCGTGCTCACACGGCTGGCAGCTTCACTGGCTGACCGGAGGGCCATGGCACCGACGCCGCGGGAGCAGATGTATCTCGATGCAGTGGAGGCGTTGTACGGCGACGGGTCGAAGGCGCGGCGCGATACACTGTACAGTGGCGCCATGGAGCGGCTGGCACAGGCATACCCCGACGACGATGAAGCGCAGGCGTTCCACGCGCTCGCCCTGCTGGGGCTCAGCCAGGGCGTGCGCGATGTGCCGACCTACATGCGAGCCGGCGCCATTGCCCAGGAACTGCTGCGGAGGCGTCCGGATCATCCGGGCGCGGCACATTACACGATTCATGCGTTCGACGATCCCATCCACGCCCCGCTCGGCTTGCGCGCTGCGCGCCTGTACTCGCAGATCGCGCCCGCGGCTCCCCACGCGCAGCACATGACGTCGCACATCTTCCTGGCATTGGGGATGTGGGACGACGTGGTTTCACAGAACGTCATTGCGTCCGGGCACGATCATGGACGCTGGCAGGCAGGACACTACACGTCGTGGCTGGGCTATGGTTACCTCCAGCAGGGGCGAATGCACCAGGCGGGTGAACACCTGGAACTGCTCCGGCGCAACCTGGGACGCGCTGTGCGCCGCGGCGAGAAACCATCTCTGCTGGGCCTGCGGGCGCACTACGTGGTGAACTCCGAGCGGTGGACCGATTCCATTGCGCAGTGGCAGATTGATCCTGCCGGCGCGGGACCGGTCGCCCAGACGATGGACGCTTTTGCCAGCGGCTATGCCGCGCTCAGGGCGGGACAGCGTACCCGAGCTGAGCAATTCCTGACCGAACTGGTCCGGCGGGGAAGGCTGGGGGCTGTGGAGGACGCGTACTCGAGCAACCTTCCGGTCGCCACCATTCTCGAACGCCAGCTGCGGGCACTGATGCTGCTCGAGGACGGCAAACGCAGCGACGGAGTGGCAATGCTCCGGGAGGCGGCTGCGCTCGAGGACGCGATTCCTCTCGAGTTCGGACCGCCAGATGTGGTGAAGCCCACCCACGAATTGCTCGGCGAGGTGTTGCTTGCGTTCGGGGAATCGGCGGCCGCGCAGCGGGAGTTTTCGCGCGCGCTGGAGCTGGCACCGGGACGTGCGCGGTCCCTGCTGGGTCTGGGACGCTCTGCACTCGCCGCAGGCGACCTGCTGGCTGCCCGAAGAGCGTTGGGTGAGCTGAAGCGTATCTGGCGTTCGGCGGATGCCGACCTGCCGGAGCACGCCGAACTGGAACGTCTTCTCGCCAGGGCGGGTTGAGCTGATCGGCGCCCCGGTGCGCCGACCTACCCGAGCGTCCAGACGCGTACCTTGCCGTCGGCGGCAGCATTGGCGAGGCAGGTGCCGTCTGGTGAGTACGCGATGCCGTAGACGCCCTTAACGCCGACGCGCAGGTTATCGATCACAGCACGCTCCGCCAGCGAGACCGTGAGTATGTGGAAGTCGACGCTGACACTGACGGCCGACGAGTCCGGCGTGAAGGCTGCGGCGAACGTGCCGCTGGCGTCGAGGGCGACGCTGGTCACCGGCGCCCAATTCGCAGTCGACCAGATCCGGACCGTTCCGGGCGGTCCAACGGAGACCAGCGACGCCTGGTCCGGGCTGCGAAGCAGGTTGACAACAGCCATGTCGTGCGCTGGCACCGTCGCCTCGAGACGACCGTCCGGGACAGTGAGGAAGTGGATCGATCCCGTTCCACCGACGAGGAGGGTCTTTTCGTCTGGCGCGAATTCCACGGCGAAGATGCGCTTGTCCAGCGATTCGCTGCGCACCACTTCGCGACCGTCCGGCATGGACCAGATGGTGACCTGTCCCTTGCTGGAGAGTGTGGCGAGGAATTTCCCGGATGGTGAGAAGCGCGCGCCGGCCTGGCGGTCAAGAATTCGGTCGGGTCGCCCGTCCGGAAACGACCACACCCGCACGGTGCCGTCGCTGGACCCCGTCGCAAGCAGCGTCTCGTCAGGCGAGAACGCCAGGCTGTTGACGCTGTTGCGGTGCCCGATGATGCTGCCAACTGCCTTGAATCCGGGTACGGACCAGAGGCGGATCCGGGCGTCCTGACCCGCCGAGAGCAGCAATCGGCCGGACTTTGTGAAGACGACGGCCTGGGCGTGACGGCCGTGGGCCGGCAAGACGATCGGTTGGGACAAGGCTGGATCGGAGGTCAGAGGTCAGCGGTCGGAGGTCAGAGTTCAGAGGTCCCCAGGTCTCAGGGTAACGACCCCATCAGCCGTCGCTGCGACCCGTGGCCCGAGACCTCTGATCCACCTTCAGGCGGGCACGATGCGCTTTGGCCTGAAGAGGAACAGGAACAGCACCAACACCGCGAGGGCTCCGAGCGCCGGCACCTGCCAGACCGCAGACCAGTCGTGCCTGACGCAGGTGCCGGCCGCTGCGCCCGCATCGGTACAGTCGGCGTTGACATAGCGACCAACGACCGTACCGGACACGTACGCACCGACGAAGTACCCCACCCCGTTGGTGACGAAGTTGATGAAACCCTGTGCCGCGGCGCGGATCCTCGGACCCGCCGTTTCGTCGGTGTAGATCTGGCCGGCGACAAAGAAGAAGTCGTAGCAGATCCCGTGCAGGAGGATGCCGGCCCACAACAGCCACATTCCGGACTGCGCATCACCGGCGCCGAACGCGAAGTAACGGAGCGACCACGCCGCCATGCCGCCCAGGAGGATGCCCTTGATCCCGAATCGTCTCAGTGCGAGGGGCAGCAGGAGCATGAAGCCGATCTCCGACCACTGGCCGAACGTCTGTACGAAGGCGGGATCGGATACGCCGATCTCGGTCAGGAAGGGATTGGCAAACGCGTAGTAGAACTGCAGAGGAATGCAGAGCAGGAACGAACCCAGGACGAACGTTGCAAAATCACTCCGACGGAGGAGCTGCAGCGCGTCGAGTCCGAGCGCATCGCGCACGCTGAAGGGCGCCCCCGCCGCTCTGGGCGGCGTATGCGGCAGCGCGAGAGAGAACAGGCCGAGCAGCGCCGATGCCCCCGCCGCGAGCTGCATGGGTGTCGCGAGCCGTTCGGCGTGAAGCACCTTTCCAACGATCGTCCCGGCGACGATCCATCCCAGGGTTCCCAGGACGCGGATCAACGGAAAGTCCCGCGCAGAATCCTGAACGTGGTGGAATGAAATGGAATTCGTCAGGCTCAGCGTCGGCATGTAACAGAGCGCATACCCGATCAGCATCGGGTAGAACGACCCGAACGAGGTCTGGGTGGATACCAGCCACATCACAAGGGCACCGACCAGATGCAGGATGGCGAGCAGCTTCTCGGTCGCGAAGAACCGATCTGCCACGATGCCGATGAAGAACGGTGATACGAGCGCGGCGATGGCGGTGGCGCCGTATGCCAGTCCGATCTGTGCGTCGCTGAATCCCAGAGTCTGCCCGAGGTACGTTCCCATCGTCACGAACCAGGCTCCCCAGACGAAATACTGGAGGAACATCATGATGGAGAGGCGGGCTTTGACGGACATGGGGGAGCGAGGCGAGGGGGACCGGAGCGCATCGCGACGCGATACAGCCGGACCCGGTGAACCGGGAGGGAGTGGATCGGTACCAGATGGAGCGGCGGGAAGCGCGTGCCGAGGAGGCGACCTGATCCCTGATCGCCGGATGCCGCCCCGACCGCCGATCCCTGCCGTTCAATCCCGCGCCGAACGTAGAACTTTTCACGCGCAAGGGGAAGATTCCCGGAGTACCAGCAAGCCTGCGAGTCGAACCATGACACCAGTCCCCAGGACGGCGGCTATCCGCCTTCGGTTCCTGCTTCCGGCGGTGATCGCCGTGGCGGCTTCCACCTGCGCCACCAACCCCGTCACCGGACGACGGGAGCTGTCGCTGATCTCGGAGTCCCAGGAAATCGCCATGGGGCAGGAGGCAGCACAGCAGACGGTGCAGTCCATCGGTGTCGTCCCGGACAGCAGCCTGCAACGCTACGTGTCGTCGTTAGGGATGGCCATGGCTCGCGCCTCGGAGCGGCCCAACCTCCCATGGAGCTTCACCGTCATCGACGACCCCATGGTGAACGCGTTCGCGCTGCCGGGAGGCCCGATCTTCATTACCCGCGGGATCCTGACGCACATGAACTCCGAGGCCCAGCTGGTGTCGGTGCTGGGCCACGAGATCGGGCACATCACCGCCAAGCACTCGGTGCAGCAGATGTCGCAGGCCCAGCTGGCGCAGATTGGCCTGGTGACGGCGATGATCGTCAAGCCCGAGCTGGCCCAGTTCGGGGACCTGGCCAGCCAGGGGTTGGGGCTCCTCTTCCTGAAATTCGGGCGCAACGACGAACTGCAGGCCGATGACCTGGGCTTCCGGTACATGGTGAACGCCGGCTACGCGCCGTCGGAGATGGCCGAGATGTTCCGCACGTTGGGACGGCTCGGCAGCGGGGGGGAGGGCCGCGTCCCACAGTGGCTGTCAACGCACCCGGACCCCGGAAATCGCGTGCAGAACACACTGGACCGGATCTCGTCACATACGAGCCTCGCACCCAACCTCAAGGTCGATCGTGATGAGTTCCTTCAGCGGACCGAAGAACTGATATTCGGCATCAATCCACGACAGGGATTCTTCCGTCAGAACGAGTTCCTGCACCCGGACCTCCGTTTCCACTTCGACTTCCCGCAGGGTTGGCAGACGGCGAACCAGGCGACCCAGGTGGCGGCGGTCAGCCCTCAGCAGGATGCGATAGTCGTGCTTTCGCTCGCCGGCACGACATCACCCGATCAGGCCCTGTCCCAGTTCCTGGGCCAGCAGGGCATCAGCAACGAGGGTGAGTCGTCAGCCTCCGTGAACGGGCTGCCGGCCGCGGCGGCCGCTTTCAGCGCGCAGACCGAACAGGGCGTACTGACCGGGAGAGTGGTATTCGTGTCGCTCGATGGCCGCACGTACCGGCTCCTGGGCTATACGCCCGCCCAACGCGCCGGCGCCTACCGCACGGACTTTCAGCGCTCGCTCTCCAGTTTCCGCCGGCTCACCGACCAGGCCGCGCTGAACGCGCAGCCGGTCCGGGTCAAGCTCGTTCGCCTTTCGCGTGCGACGACCGTATCGCAGTTCCAGGCGGCCTATCCCTCGACGATCCCGGTGGAGCAAGTGGCGCTCATCAACGGTGTGGATGCCAACGCGACATTTCCCGCCAGCGCGATCGTCAAACAGGTCCGGTAGCCAGTGGAATAGTCCGTCGGATGCACGGGCCTTTTCGCACGTCCGGGCGCCAGGTGGAATGGCTGCCCGAGGGCGGTGCCGCCGCGGGGTCGGGTCCCGACCTGCCGGCCGTGTCCCGGGCGACCCGGGTCGCGAGTTCGCGGCCCGATGACGGACCTGGTGCGGCTTTCGCGTATAAGTGATCGACGGGATATCTCCCTCTAGCGTGTTGGATGAGAGGGCCGTAATGTCTCGCGATCTGGCCGCCCGAGTCGCCGAGGGAAGCCAGTGCGGTGCCCACAGGGGCTAATCGTGCAGCCGGCGAAAAGGAGCTTTCGATGCGGAGTATCACGCGAGCAGTCAGTATGATCTCGTTGGCGTCGGTCGTGGGCGCGGTGACTGCGGAAGCGCAAGAAGGGATCGGAATCGGCTACTCGGACATCGGGGTCGTAGTTGGCCTAGGCGGAATCGGCGGCGCAAGTATCGCACTCGGTGGCCGGTACGAGAACATCATCAGACATCTTCCCGATCTGGGAGACGGCCTGCTTGGCATTCAAGTCGGGGCTGACTGGTGGAATTGGAGCTCCGAGATCAATCAGCCCGGCGTGACGCACAGCAGCAGCGTCACGATTATCCCGATTGGCGTTACGGCGAACTACCATTTGAAAATGGAGAACAGGAAGGTCGATCCGTTCCTCGGCGCTGGACTGGGCTACTGGCTGGTGAGCGGGTCGAACTGTGCGGTGGTCCTCGGCGTTGAGTACTGCGGCAGCGGCGGTTCGTACGGCAGCGGAATCCGCGTCATCACGAGGGCTGGCATCCGCTACTTCTACAGCTCGTCGACCACCCTGTACGCGGACCTCGGTATCGGAGGCGCCACTATCAACGTTGGTCTCACGTTACGGCTAAAGGCGGGAACACAGCCCCCGGGGCGGTCGCCGGGAGTGGTCGGCGGCGCTCTGTAACGGCGTCACTGGAGTCCTGTCACCAACAAAGGGCGTGGGGCTGCGCGACAGCGCCCCACGCCCCTCATGCCTTGAGCCCGCACACCTTAACGTGCGTCGATCTCGATCGCCCAGACGTCCGCGCTGCCCGACCGAGTGGACGTGAAGAGCAGTTGGCGCCCGTCCAGGCTCCAGCTCATGTAGGAATTGAACGAGCCGGTCACGATCTGGCGATGCGGTTGATCAGGGTCCGCGAGGGATGCCAACCATATGCTGGCGCTGACCCGCGGGTTAATCTGGAACCCGCCGGATACTTCCTGGATGTCCCCGGCCGGCGGGGCCTCGTACACGGTGTAGGCCACCCACCGTCCGTCGCGAGAGGGAACCGGGTTCCGCACCCAAGGCTGAGACGATGCCACCAGGGTTCGCCCGGGATCGCCGCTTGGACTCACCACCCATAGGTCATAGCGCTGCGGGTTCTGCAGATCGCTCGGGCGCGAGAATACCACTCT
>DASWGU010000226.1:0-2528 GCA_036393555.1 Gemmatimonadaceae bacterium | reverse complement strand
CCCGCCCTCGGCCATAACCCCGGCCGGACCGCCTCCGGGAGCAGCCGCGTGTTCACGTACAAGAGGTGAACCCCCGCAATCACGAACGTCACCCCCGCCACGTTCGCCGAGACCTGCAGCAGGAAGATCGGCTGCGCCAGCTTGAGCGCAATCATCCCCCACACCACCACGATCCCGAGCAACGCGTAGTAAATCGCCCGCACGTCACCGCCACGCCACGAGCGGATCCGCTTGCTCCCGGTCCACAGGATGTCGGTCACCGAGCGCACCAGCGCCTCGATGACGTCCAGCTGGGTCTTGAACAGGATCCACGCGCCCAGGAACGCCATCACCCCACCCATCAGTGGCAGCCGCGCCTCCATGGCATTGGCCAGCGTCGCGGCGATGCCGTAGCCACGAATGTCGATCCCCGGCTCCAGGAACGTCACGTACAACACCGCGGGAAGGACCATCCCCAGCAATGCACCGATGAAGTAGATGACCCACTGGTCCATCCGCACCACGCGCCACCAGCCGCGCCACCGCTCCATGGACTTCTCGTCAGGCGCGAACGTGAACCCACTGTGCGCCAGGTTTACCTTCTGCCCGCCCACCGCGGCCGGGATGTACCCCGCTACGCCACCCATCCCATAGCCCTTGTCCCGCGCCCAGTTGGAGAGGGTGATGTTGATGACGCCCCCCGCCCCGCAGAATCCCGCAAAGGCCCCGATCAGGAAATAGTCCGCGCCTTCAGGCAGGAACAGAAAGCGGCCGGTTGATGGGGCGAAGCCGAAGAAGCCGGTCGCCGCCGCGACCCACGTCGCCGGCGCCACGAAGATGACCGCGAGCACCAGAAAGCTCCCGATGATGGCGATGACGAGAACCCAGTTCAGGATCTCCAGCGTCCGTTCGATCCGGCGCCCGAACAGCAGGATCGCGACGCACACCAGAAACGTCCCGACGCCGATCAGGTAGACGATGTTCGCCTCCTCCGGCCCGGCGACGCGCTTGGTGAAGAGAAAGAAGAACGCCCCCGACGCCGCGCCGGCCCAGCCCGGCCAGCCGACCTGCAGGAAGTAGAGCAGCGCGTAGATCACGGCCCAGAACGTGGAACGCGGACGCGTGCGCATGAAACCGGTCACCGCCGGCTCGCCGGTGGCCATGGTGTAACGCATCAGCTCCGCGTTGAAGTTGGTCTGGAGGAGCACCGCGACCGACGTCACCCAGAGGAGCGTGAGTCCATACCGCACGAAGTTCGCCGGACCGAGCAGAAACTCGCCGCTGCCTATCGAGGCGCCGAGGACGATGATGCCGGGGCCGACGACGCCCATCCACTGGAGGCCCTTGGGGCGGGGTGGGTCAGGGAGCTCGGCGCGACTCCAGGGCTCAAGACCGGAGCGGGCTTCGGGGGACACCATGATCGTCAGTCGTCAGTCGTCAGTCGTCAGTCGTCGCACGGGGGTGGCGGAACGGATGCGCGTGAATCACCGTAATACCGCCCGCCGACGCCGACCGCAACCAGTGATGACTCTGACGACACGATGACCGAGCTGCGTGCTGCCCGCGAACGGCTGGAAGCCATTCCCGCGGTCCGGCTGGGCCACCTGCCCACTCCGATCGACGAACTCACTCGCCTGCGCGACGAACTCGGCATCGGTGCCAGGATCTACGCCAAGCGCGACGACGCCCTCCCATTCGGCTTTGGCGGGAACAAGGTCAGGAAGCTCATGCTGGTGGCCGCCGACGCCGTCGGTCAGGGAGCCGACACCCTCATAACCTGCGGCGGCGTGCAATCGAATCATTGCCGTGCCACGGCGGCGACGGCGGCCCGGCTGGCGGTCCGGTGCCACATCGTGGCGAACGGGGCACGACCCGAGCGCCTCTCGGGGAATGCCCTGCTCAACGACCTGTACGGCGCGGAGGTCACGTACGTCGCGACGCGCGAGGAGCGCGCGCCCGCAATGGACCGGATGGCGTCCGAACTGCGCGCCGCCGGACGGAGACCGGTCGTGATTCCCCTTGGCGCGTCGACCCCGCTGGGTGCCATGGCAATTGCGCTTGGCGTGAGCGAGATGATCTCCCAGGGAATCGTTCCGGACGTAATCATGCACGCTACGTCGTCAGGCGGAACCCAGGCCGGACTGATCGCCGGGTGCGCGCTGTATGAGACACGAACCAGGGTGATCGGCGTGAGTGCTGACGCACCCGCCGCCGAGATCCGGCGTATTGTGCTGGACCTGGTCGCCGGCATCGAGTCCCGGCTCGGTCTCCACGCCGGAGCGTTAGGCGCCGCGCAGCGGTGCGAAGTAGACGATACCATGACCGGCGGCGGGTACGGCGTGCCCAGCGAGGCGTCCATCGAGGCGCAACGCCTGGCCGCGCGATGCGAGGCGATCGTCACCGACCACTGGTACACGGCCAAGGCCCTGGCTGGACTTGTCGTGCGGGCGCGGCGAGGGGAGTTCCGCGACGGGACCAGTGTCCTGTTCTGGCACACGGGCGGGCAGGCAAGCGTGTTCGCTCAGGATGCCCGCTGAACGACAGGGCGA
>DASWGU010000225.1:0-23654 GCA_036393555.1 Gemmatimonadaceae bacterium | reverse complement strand
CCCCCCCCCCCCCGTCCGTCCTCGTGTGTCCCCGGTCAGGGATGAGGCGGCGTGGGAACCTGGTAGGTGGAGATGACCCCGAGATTCGCGGCGCCAGCCGCAACGTAATGCGTTCGAAGTCGCGTAGCCACCACCACGCGCTCACCGGCGCTCGTGGTCCAGTTCTCGTGCCAACGGAAGGGAATCGAGTCCAACCCATCGTCCTGGAAGGTGCACAGGACGTGCCGGTTGAACGTGGAGGTACCCGGGGCCTGATAGCGAAGTGAGACGATTATGGCGCTCCGGGCATCGTCTGGCGCGGTCCAGTTGAGGAGGATGGTCTCGGTTCCACCCGGGGGATCGATCGTCGGGAAGGTGAAGGGTTCCGCCGTCTTGGCACGGATCGTCGCCGCGGGAAATCCACCCGACGCACCGGGAACGGTGACGAAGATGCTGTCGCCCGGGTTGAACGGCGTCGTTTCGGTCGGGAGCAGGTACGAGAGACCTTCGCTCGTGCTCGTCCGTTCCAGCTCGTTCGTGGTGCCGCTCAGAATGGCTTCGACGGAAAGCCCGGCGTCGAGGTAGGTCACGCCGCCCAGGTTGTTCCCCTCGCTGAAGAACCCGTCGGCGCAGGTGTCGCCGGTGAAGTCGGCGTTGGGCACCGAGGAGAGATTGCCCTTGAAAAAGAGGCCTTCCGCAACGGCGAAATGGGCGCCGGTTCCGGATTTCTGGGTTGACACGAGGACGAATCCCCAGGTGTCCTGCCGGCTGACGCCCTGCAGGGAGTCGTCACACGCGGCGATGAAGGCGGCGGCCAGCGCCGGGGCAAGCCAGGTCCAGCGGGAGGGCGAACGGAAGGGGCGATGCATCGTCATGGTTTGCTGGTGGTTTTCGCCGTCCCGCCCGGAACCAGGCGCGCGGCGCACGAGTGTCTCGTAATCTGTGTTGACCGCGTCGCCTTTGCGAGCGCATGGTAACCCTCTGCCGCGCCTCGTCCCACCGAACCGCAGCCCCGCCGACGGCGCCTAACGTCTCTGGGAGACCGCCAGGTGCTGGAGGAACGGGTTGGTCCGAAGCTCCCGTCCAATGGTCGTTTCCGGACCGTGGCCCGGGAGTACACGGGTCTCGGGGGGAAGTGCCGCGAGCCGCGCGAGTGAGCGGTCCAGGTCCGCCGGACTCGCCAGGGGCAGGTCAGATCGTCCCACCGATCCCGCGAACAGGCAGTCCCCGACCAGCGCGATTCCCTGCCCCACGAGCGTCACGTGTCCGGGGGCATGGCCGGGCGTGTGCATCACCTCAAAGGAGAATCGGCCCACCTTCACCAAATCACCCTCGCGGAAACGACGGCGGGGGGCCTGGTCCCCCGCGAACGGGATGCCCCAGGCGGCGGCCTGCATCGGTCCGGCGTCGAACAACGCAAGATCATCCTCGTGCAGGAAGACGGGGACATCGAACCGTCGGCGGAGCTGGCCCACGGCACCGATGTGATCGAAGTGCGCATGCGTCAACCAGATCGCCTCCAGGCTCGCGCCCGACCCCTCGATGGCGCGCACCAGCCGATCACCGTCGTCGCCCGGGTCGACCATTATCGCTTCCCGGGCAACGGGATCGACAAGCAGGTACGCGTTCTCCATCAGGGGGCCGACCTCGAACGAGACAACCTGCATCGCGGCGTTCACGACGCCACGGCCGCGTCCCGACGCGCCGTCAGGTACTTCTCGGCGGCAATCGCGGCGGTGGTCGCATCACCCACCGCGGTAGTGACCTGCCGGGTCAACTGCGCGCGGACGTCCCCGGCGGCAAACAGCCCCGGAATGGAGGTCTGCATGTGGTCGTCGGTGATCAGGTACCCCATGGCGTCGTGGTCGACATGCCCCTCGATGATCCCCGTGTTGGGACGGAAGCCGATGAAGACGAACAAGCCTGACGCCTCGAGCTCACGCGGCGCGCCGGTCTTCAAGTCCCGCAGTGACAGGTGATGCACCAGCCCCTGATTGTCGCCGTGGACCTGCTCCACGACCGTATCCCAGATGACTTCGATCTTGGGGTTCTCGAACACGCGCTTCTGAATGATCCGGGAGGCGCGGAACTCATCCCGGCGATGGATCAGGTACACCTTGGAGGCGTACCGCGTGAGAAAATCGGCTTCCTCGCACGCCGCGTCGCCGCCGCCCACCACAGAGATCACCTGGCCGCGGAAGAAAGCACCGTCACAGATGGCGCAGTACGAGACGCCCTTCCCGGCGTACTCCAGCTCACCAGGTATGCCCAGCTTGATCGGCGTACCGCCCGCCGTGACGATGACGGCAGGTGCGCGGTACACTTCCCCGTTGTCGCACTCGCATTCGAACAGATCCCCGACCTTGCGCACCACGGTCACGCCGGCGGTGCGGAACTCGGCGCCGAACTTCTTCGCGTGGCTCTCGAACTTCTGTGCCAGCTCCCAGCCCAGCACGTGTTCGAAGCCGGGATAATCCTCGATAACTTCGGTGTTCAGGAGCTCGCCGCCCGGCGCGCCGCGTTCCAGGACAACCGCCTTCAGCATCGCGCGGCCGGCGTACATGCCCGCCGTCATGCCGGCCGGACCCGCGCCGACGACGATCACCTCGTAGTCGTTCATTGAGAAGTGAGAATCGGGATTGGAGATGGGAGGCCGGCCATCCAGGAACCCGTCAAGCGACGACGGCGGCGTGATGGCCGCGACGCAAGGAGACGGGCACGGCTTCCTGCTCCCCGTTTCCCTCGTCCATCTTTTATCTAATTCGCCGCCGACCCCGGCGGTATTCGGAGCGGGCCACTCCGCGGTAGTCCATCCCCCTACCCAACACGGCTACAACCGCACGTGGCGGCCGCCATCCACGATGATGGTCTCGCCGGTGACGTACGTGGCCTCGAGAAGGAACCGGACTGCCTGCAGCACATCGTCCGGTGTGCCGACCCGACCCAGCGGTGTTGTTGAGTTCAGGTGGGTCGCCGCGTCCTGGTCCATCCACTCCGGAAGCAGCACCGTACCGGGGGCAACGGCGTTCACGCGGATACCCGGCGCAAAGACGCGCGCCAGCGCCCGGGTCATGTAGACGAGTCCCGCTTTGCTGACACCGTGCGGGACGTATCCTGGCCAGGTCTCGAATGCTGCCAAGTCGGCGATGTTGACAATGGACCCGCCGACGGAAATGTGACGTGCCGCTTCCTGTGCGATGAGAAATGGCGCGCGCAAGTTGAGGTCCAACACTGAGTCCCACGCCGCAGCAGTCACCTCTCCGAGAGGCATGCGTATCATCACGGCGGCCGAGTTCACCACCACGTCCAGGCGGCCGAACGTCGCCACCACCTGGCGCACGAGGGCACTCGGCGCCTCGGGATCCGTGAGGTCCGCGCCGAATGCTCCAGCCGAACCGCCCGTCGAGTGGATGTCCCGAACAGCTTCCGCAGCGCCTTCGCGTGAGGCGTTGTAGTGTACCGCTACCCGATAGCCGTCGCGCGCGAGACCGATCGCCAGCGCCCGTCCCACGCGCCGCCCGCCTCCAGTCACCAGCGCCACTCGGCGCTCCGGGTCAGGCAGGCTCGACACCGTCGGTGTCTCCGTCGTTTCCTGTCAGCCCCTCGCGGACCCACATGGCGCGCTGTCGCAGGCGGTCCAGCCATTCGGCGGGCACGTTCATGGCGCCGACGACACGACCGCTGTCCGTCGCTCCGTGCGAATCCGATCCACCGCTAGACACGAGCTGAAAGTGCTCCGCGAGGGCCATGAGGCGCGCGCGGTCCTCCGCGGAGTGCGACGGATGAATGACCTCGATCCCGTCGAGCCCGGCCCCGACCAGCGCTTCGATGCGATCCCGGGTTCCCCAGCCGCCCGGGTGGGCCAGGATCGCGATGCCACCGCACTGATGAACCAGGTCAATGGCCTCCGGGATCAGGATACGGCGCTTGTCGAGGTAGGCGGGGCGACCGGCGCCGAGATAGCGGTCGAAGGCGTCGCGCAGGTCCATTGCCCATCCGTTTTGCACCATGGCTCGAGCGACGTGCGGGCGGCCTATCGCTGCCTCGCCAGCCTCCGCGAGCACGTCCTCGAACGTGATGCGGACGCCGATCGCGTTGAGCAGCCGGACCATCTCCTCCGCGCGATCGCGACGGGCATCGCGGAAGACGGCGAGGGCATCCTGCATGGCACCGATTCGCTCGACGTCGAGACCGAGGAGGTGCGTTTCCTCCGACTCGTCGTACGCCGACAACTCCACCCCGGGAACCAGCTCGATGCCGAGTGCCTGTGCAGCGGTACGGGCTGCCGGAACGCCCTCCACCGTGTCATGGTCGGTCAGCGCGAGGGCGACCAACCCGACCTGGTGCGCCGCCCGCACAACCGATTCAGGCGTCAGGGTCCCGTCAGACGCGGTGGAGTGCAGGTGCAGGTCGATGTGCCGCGTCCGCCATACCGCGGCGGGATCCATCACGGCGTGTAGCCGGCTTCGGGGGACGTCTCGCCCGGTTGCGACTGGGCGAACAGGCGGCGGAGTTCCTCGTCAGGCAGCTCGGCGAGCGACTGCTCGCGCGATCGGACGCCCAACGGACTGTACCGCGTCACCCGGACCTGACGGTTTTCGCCGGAACCGGCGACGAAGATCAAACCGAACTCGTCGTGCTCATACTGCGTCACGAAGCCGGAAGGAAAGACGCGCCACGCCTTCCCGTTGATGCTGAGGGTGCGTGCTGGCATGGGTCAGGGAAGCTCCACTTCAGTGAGAATCGGGACCGTTTCGAGGAGCCCGGCGCGCGAGCGGGCCGCGCGCAGGACACCGGGATCGCCCGCTTCGGTGAACTCGAGAAAGGAATCGGGATCGGCGTCGGACACGAACAGCCAGTGGCGTACGCCGTCGGCCGCGAGCTGGTTCCGGCGAACCCGCCAGAGGCGCATCGCCTCCGGGCGGTCGGGGGCGGCCACCCGATGCCACACGGCCATGAGGAAGCGTGGCACGACGCTACGACTCCGGTTCGGCGATGGTCTCCAGGCGACGCTTGACGAAACCCAGGAAACTGTCGGCGTCGGAACCATCCACGACACGGTGGTCGAACGAGAGGAAGAAATGCGCGCAGGTCCGGATCGCGATAACATCTTCGCCGTCCGGGCCGGTCATGACTCTGGGGCGCTTTTCGATGGCGCCGGTGCCGAGAATCGCGACCGTCGGCTGCGGAATGACCGGCGTCCCCATCAGCGAACCGAAGACGCCCGGATTGGTGATGGTGAACGTGGCGTCCTGAGCTTCTTCCGGTTTCAGCTTCCGGGACCGGGCTCGCTCGGCGAGGTCGTTCAGTGTCCGCGTCAGTCCGGCCAGCGAGTAGTTGTCGGCGTCGCGGATCACCGGGACAATGAGGCCCCAGTCGAGCGCCACCGCGATGCCGATGTGATAGTGCTTCCGGAACACGATGTCGGTCCCGCGCACCGCGGCATTGATCATTGGGTACTTCCCGAGACCTTCGATAACCGCCTGGATCACGAACGGGAGATAGGTCAGTTTGTCGCCGCGCTGCGCGAATTCCGCTTTCATCCGGTCGCGGACGCGCGCGACCCGCGTGAGATCCACCTCGAAGACCGTGGTGACGTGCGCCGACGTCTGCTTGGAGTACGCCATGTGACCCGCGGTGAGGCGGCGAATCCGGCTCATGGGTTCGACCACGTCGCCCGGCCAGGGCGCTACCACGGGCGGCTGGTAGTCGAATCCTCCCGGGGCGTGCATCGACGGACGCGACGCGGGGGCGGCGGCGCCGGACTCGAGATAGGCCGTCAGATCATTGCGGGTCACCCGCCCCGCCACACCGCTGCCGCTCAGCGACGCAATGTCGACGCCATGCTCCGCGGCCATGCGCCTGACGAGGGGTGACGATTTCGTCCGGACCCGTTCCTCGAACGAACCGGGGACGTAGGCCGCGGGTGTGGGGGCACGCGAAGGTACGGGTGGGTTTCCGTTGCCCGCGGTTGCCGCGGCCGCGGGCTTTGCCGGAGCCGCGGAATCCCGCGACGCATCCGCGGCCGGCGCGGGTGCTGGCGTCACCGACGCGGCCGCCGCGGCATCGGTCTCGAGCCGCGCAACCACGGCGTTCACCGGAACGGTCTCGCCTTCCTTGACGAGGATCTCCACGAGAGTGCCGGCCGCGACCGCCTGCACCTCGGAGTCCACCTTGTCGGTGGAGATCTCGAAGATGGTCTCGTCGCGGCGGACCGTGTCACCCACCTGCTTCATCCACTTCGTCAGCGTGCCTTCGGCCAGGGACTCACCCATGGAAGGCATCAACACATCGACTCGAGCCAACGATCCGTCCTCAGGGTTTGGGCTGCGCCGCCTCAGCGCGGCGCAGGCGTCGGAGGGCCAGGATGGGCAGCGTGACGGCCCCCAGAATCATGCCCGCCGCGGCAAAGTAGTACCAGTCGCAGGCCGGCGTGCCCTCTATCGGGACGCAGCGCCGGAGGTTCCCCACGACCTTCCCGACGAACACCCCGATCATACCTCCGCTGGCGAATCCGACGAATGTCGTGAAGCAGCCCACGCCCAGCCGACGGGCGCGCGCCAGTTCCGCATCGGAGAGGCCAGGTTGCCCGCCGGTCGCCCCGCCGGTCATGCAGGGTAGTGTCGTTCCAGCTCGACGCGCCGTGAAGCCGCGGAGTCAGAGACTGCTCGTGCTTTCGCGCGACCGTGCCGGCCGGAACCGGTCCCAGGGGCGGCGGACCTCGCGTTCACTAGTAGGCCGCCTCGAGCACGTGCGAACGATCCTCACGGCGATGCAGCGAAACGAAAAACCGCTTCACGTTGCGGTCGATACGGCTCTCTCCCATCTGGTCGGTGACGACCTCGACGAACGTGTAGTGGCCGCCCTCCGGCTTCACCGTAAGCTGCAGCGTCGTGGCCACCTCGGGCTCGCCGACGACACCGCGGAAGGTCCTGGCTCGATTTCCTGACGACACAGTCTGGAGCCCCATGGCGCTGAAAAACGCGTCCGCAGCGGCGATGGCGTCGGCCGGATTCAGGTGCGTTCGGTAGAAGTGTCGCATGCCTATTTGATGATGACTTCGCCTCGGGCGCCGGAGACCTCCTGCATCCAGTCCATCCGCTCGAGCGGCTTCGTGGAATCACGCTGGAACCTGATGGCGACCGCCCACTGCCCGGCCGTGATGAACTGCATGGTGGCGTAGTACGTCCCCAGTTCCGGTCCCTTTATGAGCGGATCGTACGCGTTGACCTGGTCCTGGCTGGTCGCGAAGATCTGGCCGCGGCCGGTTTCGATGGGCTCACCAGTTTCCCGGTCACGGACCACCACCTTGTACCGCACCGGTTCGCGCGCCCGCGGCGGCACGGGGTCCGGAAGAACGCGGAACTCCATGTCCTCGGTGAGCAGCCGCATGCTGAGGTCGCGTGGTCCCGCCCGGCATGCGGCCGACGCCATCGCCAGGACCACGAGGATAGGCATTGCACGCGCGAGTGATCTCACGTCGCGTAGTACTCCAGGCCCAGGTGCGTGATCTGCTCCTCACCCATCAGGTGCCGGAGCGTGTTCTTCAGCTTGGTCTGCTGAATGAAAAGATCGTGTTCCGGCTGCAGTCCCGCAGCCGCCATCGGCGACTTGTAATAGAAGCTTAACCATTCCTGAATTCCCTTCATGCCCGCGCGCTGGGCGAAATCCGAGAAGAGCGCCAGGTCGAGGACCAGGGGAGCGGCCAGGATGGAATCCCGACAGAGGAAGTTGACCTTGATCTGCATCGGGTAGCCCATCCACCCGACGATGTCGATGTTGTCCCACCCCTCCTTGTTGTCGCCGCGCGGGGGGTAGTAGTTGATCCGGACCACGTGCGAGAACCGGTCGTACAGGTCGGGATACAGCTCCGGCTGCAGGATGGTATGCAGGACACTGAGCTTGGATTCCTCCTTGGTCTTGAAGGAAGCCGGGTCGTCCAGCACCTCGCCGTCGCGATTGCCCAGGATGTTGGTGGAGTACCAGCCGGCCAGACCGAGCATGCGCGCCTTGATGCCGGGCGCAATCACGGTCTTCATCCACGTCTGTCCGGTCTTGAAGTCCTTCCCCGAAACGGGGACCTCGCGCTGGTTGGCAAGGTCGATCAGCGCCGGCGCGTCCACAGCCAGGTTGGGTGCGCCGTTGGCGAACGGAACGCCCTCCATGATGGATGCCCAGGCATAGAGCATGGACGGGGCAATGGCGTCGTCGTTGCGATCCATGGCGCGCTCGAACTGGTCCACGGTGGCATGCTGCGGACCAGGCTTGATGTACGTTTCGGTGGACGCGCACCACACCATGACCAGGCGGTCGCACCCGTTGCGCGCCCGGAAGTCGCGGATGTCCTGCCGGAGTTGTTCGGCGAGATCACGCTTGGTCTTCCCCTGCTTCACGTTCGGTCCGTCCAGCCGCGTTACGTACCGCGGGTCGAAAACGGCCGGCATCGGGCGGATGGCTTTCAGAAAGTCGCCCACCGGTTCGAGATCGCGATCCACGAGTACGCCGGCTTTCCTCGCCGCGGTATACGCATCGTCGGGGAAAGGATCCCACGCGCCGAAAACCAGGTCGTCCAGTTCAGCGAGCGGAGCGAAGTCCCGGATCAGCGGCGAGCGCTGGTCGGTGCGCTTGCCCAGCCGGATCGTCGCCATCTGCGTGAGCGAACCGATCGGCTTCGCGCGGCCGCGGCGGATGCTCTCCACTCCGGCCATGAATGTGGTAGCCACGGCGCCAAGCCCGGGCGTCAACACGCCGAGCTTGCCCTCGGGCCGGCGAATCGCCACCCGAGGCGTCGCGGTCGATGACTGCACGCTAGTGATTCTCCTGTGTGGTTCGGTTGGACCGACTATCGCACCGGGTCGAACGTGGGGGACGAAGCCACCTGGCCGCGAGGTCCCGATCCGTCCGCTGCGCCCCGCTGATCGGCCTGGCGGGACCCCACCTCGTCGGTGGGCTCGGTCGACTGCTCCGCGGCGTCTGATTTCGCGGCGCCGTTGGTGTGGCGGTACACGAACGCGATCCGCTGCACCACCGTGATCCAGGCCGTCACGGTCAGGAAGGTGCAGATGGCCATCAGCACCCACCCACTCAGCATCAGCCCGAAGAACGCCTGCGGCGCGGAGAGCAGGATGATGCGCTCGGCGCGCTGCAGCATGCCGATCTTGACGTCGATGCCGAGTCCCTCGGCGCGGGCCCGTGTGTAGCTGGTGAGGAACGAACCGATGATGCCAAGCAGCATGATGGCGACCATCGGCGTGGACATGTAGTACGGGATGGACTGGTGCACCCCGTTGCGGGCGAAGAACACCAGCAACCCGCCAAGCACCGCCGCGTCGGCAACGCGGTCGAGCGTGGAGTCGTAGAACGCACCGAACACGGATTCCCGGCCGCTGCGTCTGGCGACGGCTCCATCGAGGGTGTCGCAGAGTGCGCTCAATCCCACCACCCAGCCGGCGACGTGGATGTGCCCCCAGCCGTAGATCCCACCTCCGATTACGGTGACGACGGTCCCGGCCGTGGTGACGGCATTCGGACTGATGCGCTTCCGAATCAGGTAGTTGGCCAGCGGCGCCATGAGGCGCAGCACAGCCTGGTGGGCATCGTCTCGAAGCGCCATGAAACGGGCTGGCGGTGGCTAAGGACCCGGGAGGCCGGAATCCTGCTAACTGTCGGCACGACCCGGGATTACAGAACGCTGGAAACTATGTTCCCGAGGAACCACTCACAACAGCCCGAGTCCTGCCAGGCCGAGTTGTCCTACGAGCCGCGACCCTCACGAGTTCCGCGCCAAACAACCGCCAGACCGGCCCCGTCCCTTGGGCTGCCTCTGCTCCTGGCCTCTCCCCTCTACCCTCTCCCCCTTGCGCGCTCCGCACCGCCAGGGAATCGTGGCCCCATGCGCCATTTGGCCGCCGGGCCCACCGCAGTCGCCGCATTCGCCACCCTGGCGCTGGGCTCCGCCTGCGTCGGGCCGCTTCGAAGGTCGCCATTCCCCATCGACAGGGGAGCCTCGCGCGCGATGGACACGCGCGCATTGTCCGACTCAATTTCCGTACTTCTCACTCGAGGGGTTCGCGACTCCGCCTTCCCCGGTGCGATCGCCGTCGTGGGAACGAAGTACGGAGTGGTCGTCACACAGTCCGTCGGACAACTCGACTGGACGCGATCGCCCATGCCCGGGCCATCCACGTTGTGGGATCTGGCGTCCCTCACCAAGGTGGTCGGCCTCACGAGCGCGATGATGCTCCTCGTCGAGAGTGGATCGATCAACCTCGATGCGCCCGTTCAGCGGTACCTCCCCGAGTGGCGGGGTGCGGGAAAGGAGCGGGTAACGGTGCGACACCTCCTCACCCATTCGAGCGGCCTCCCCGCCTGGCGACCCCTCTACAAGGAGTCCGACGGTCCGGAACGCGCCCTCGCGCTCGTCCTGGAAACGCCGCTTGATACCGTCCCCGGCCTCCGGATGGTCTACAGCGACCTTGGCGCGATCCTCCTGGGCCAGATAGTCGTTCGCGTGGCCGGCGTGCCATTCGAGACGTTCCTTGCCACCCGGGTGTTCGGACCGCTCGGCATGAACGAAACGCTGTTCCGGCCACGGTCCGGGCTGGTCGGCCGCGTCGCCCCGACGGAGGTGGACCCCTGGCGCGGTCGCCATCTGCGGGGTGAGGTACACGACGAGAATGCGTTCGCGCTGGGGGGCGTGTCGGCGCACGCGGGCCTCTTCAGCAGCGCGCGCGACCTGGTACGGCTGGCCCGCATGTACCTTTCGGACGGTTCGCTGGATGGTCGGCGGCTGCTGCGACCCGAGACGATTGCGCGGTTCACATCACTGCAGGACTCAACTCTGTCGCACCGGGCTCTCGGGTGGGAAAAGCCCAACGGGACCAACTCGGCAGGCCACCACATGTCTCCCAGCGCATTCGGGCACACCGGCTTCACCGGAACCTCGCTCTGGATTGACCCCGAGCGGGGCGTCTTCGTCCTCCTGTTGACCAACCGCGTCAATCCGACGCGGGAACACCGGGGAATCGTCGGCGTACGCATCGCGGTGGCTGACGCCGCCCTGGGAGCGGTCCTGACCGGGCCGGCGCGGTAGCGGGTGGGAGCGGATCGTAAGGGCCGGTCCTGCAAGGGGCTGAACGCTTGTAACGTCCCGCGGAAGCCGGTATATATCGACAGGATCGGTCGCCTTTCCGGGCGCCACACTTGTATCACAAGGAGTCCGCCGTGAGCACTCTGCAACAGCCGGAAGTCGCCGTGGTGGTAACTGCGGGAGCGGGTACCGAAGTCATGCGGTTCATGGAAGCGGAGGGCGTGTCTCCCGATGCGGGTGGCCTGCGAGTCAGCGTGCAGCCGGGTGGCTGCAGCGGCTTCAAGTACGGCCTCCTTATCGAGGACCAGCCCGCCGACGACGACCTGGTGGTCCAACAGGAGGGCTTCAAGCTCTTCGTCGATCCCTTCTCGGCGCAGTATCTGAACCACGTCACCATCGACTACGTCTCGTCGATGCAAGGATCGGGCTTCACGTTCAAGAATCCGAATGCCACCGGTGGGTGCGGCTGCGGGAATTCCTTCACAGCCTGACCCCTCCTCGATGCACCTGATGGATCCCGGCGCTCACTCCGCGAGCGCAACCGGATCCGGGGCCCGCGTTCCTGACCAGGAACGCGGGCCTTCATTGTCTCGACCGTCGGCCGCGGCGCGCGAACGGATACTGACGATCGTCATCGAGGACTCCGACGCGCTGGCGATCGCGGTAGCCCACAGGATCGCCGCGGTCATGCGGGAGCATGCCGCCTCCGGAGCTCCCACGGTGCTCGGCCTCGCGACCGGCTCGACTCCGCTGGGCGTCTACCGGGAACTGATCCGGCTGCATCGCGAGGAGGGACTGAGTTTTCGCGGCGTGTCCACCTTCAACCTGGACGAGTACTTCCCGATGGTGCCGGGAAACCACCACTCGTACCACCGCTTCATGTGGGAGCAGTTGTTCTCCCACGTGGACATCGATCCCGCGAACGTGCACATCCCGCGTGGCAACCTGCCGCGCGAGGATGTCGCGGCAGCGTGCGAGGCGTACGAAGCGGCCATCGCCTCGGTCGGCGGGATCGACTTTCAGATTCTGGGCATCGGCAAGACCGGGCACATCGGGTTCAACGAGCCCGGATCCGGAGCCGACAGCCGTACGCGGCTGGTGACGCTGGACACGGTGACGCGCCGCGATGCGGCCTCCGACTTTTTCGGCGAGGACAACGTCCCGCGCGAAGCGATCACCATGGGCATCGCAACGATCCTGGCGGCTCGGGAGATTGCCATCCTGGCGACCGGCGAGCACAAGGCTCCCATCGTCAGGCGTGCGGTAGAGGGAGACGTGGACCACCAGGTCGCGGCCACGTTTCTCCAGCGTCATCCGCGGACGACATTCTGGCTGGACCGGCCTGCCGCCGCGGACCTTACACGGGTGGCGACGCCATGGCTGGTTGGCGAGGTGCGCTGGACGGACGACCTCGCGGAGCGGGCAGTCGTCTGGCTCAGCCTGGCCATCGATCGCGCGATCCTCAAGCTGACGCAGCGCGACTATGCCGAGCACCATCTGTCGTCGCTCCTGGCGCAGTACGGCGGCGCCGGCGAACTCAATGGCATGGTCTTCAATCGACTGGGCTCCCGGATTCGCGGCCGGTCGCGTCTTCCCCGGGAGCGCCGCATTGTCTGCTTCTCGCCGCATCCCGACGATGACGTCATTTCGATGGGCGGCATCCTGCGGAAGCTGATCCTGAACGAGAACCGCATCACCGTGGCGTACATGACCAGCGGTAACGTGGCGGTGTTCGACCACGATGTGCGCCGTTACGTGGACTGGCTGTCCCGCATGGCGTCGGGGACCCTGCACGACCTGGATCCGTCGTCGGTGATGGCGCTTCGCGACCACGTCCTCACCGCGTTGGCCGCCAAGGCGCCGGGCGACGTCGATACGCCCGAGGTGCTCGATCTGAAGAAAGCGATCCGGGAGTCGGAGGCCATCAGCGGACTGGAATCGGTGGGGCTCTCGCACCGCGAGGCGCGATTCCTGGACCTGCCGTTCTACCGCACCGGCCGGGTGCGGAAGGATCCCATCGGTCCCGCCGACGTCGATATCGTGAGGCGGCTTCTGGAGGAAACGGAACCGGACCTGATCTTCGTCGCGGGCGACCTGTCGGATCCCCACGGAACGCATCGCTTGTGCAGGGCGGCGATCGAGCGTGCCCTGGCGCTGCTGCCGCGGCGGCCGGAGGTGTGGCTGTATCGCGGCGCGTGGCAGGAGTGGTCAGTCACCGATGCCACGTGGCTGGTCCCGCTCTCGCAGGATGAGCTGCGCCTCAAGATCCAGGCGATTTTCAAGCACCAGTCACAGAAGGATTCCGCACCCTTCCCCGGTCTCGACGATCGGGAGTTCTGGCAACGCGTGGAAGCGAGGAACAAGGAGACGGCGGGGGTGCTGGACCGCCTCGGGCTGGCGGAGTACTTCGCGATGGAAGCGTATGTCGTCGCCTGACGAGACCCGGTGAGCGGCTTCACGCTGCTGGACGCGATCGTCCTCGTCGCCTACCTCGCCGGTACGACGGCGCTGGGCGTGTGGGCAGGGCGCCGCCAGCGGGGAACGCGCGACTACTTCGTCGCCGGCCGGCAGATCCCGTGGTGGGCGGTGCTGTTCTCGATCGTGGCGACCGAGACCAGCGCGCTCACCTTCATCAGCATACCGGGCCTAGCCTACACCGGCAACCTCGGCTTCCTGCAGGTCGTTGCGGGGTACATTCTGGGCCGCATCGGCGTCGCACTGCTGCTGCTGCCGCGCTACTACGAGGGCGAGATCGTCACGGTGTACACGCTGCTGCAGCAGCGCTTCGGCCTCGCGACGCGGCGCCTGACGAGCATCGTGTTCATGGTGACGCGGGCGCTGGCGGACAGCGTGCGGATCTTCGCCACGGCGATTCCCGTCGCCATCATCATCGGCGACCGGGTGCCCCGGGCCTGGGCCATGCCGTCGGCCATCCTGATTCTCGGGATGCTCACGATCATCTATACCTGGCGCGGCGGCATGCGCGCCGTCGTCTGGACGGAGCTGCTGCAGGCAGGCGTGTACCTGCTGGGAGGCGTCTCCGCGCTGGTGGTCCTCGCCGGTGCGGTGCCCGGCGGCTGGACCGCGATTCTGGATCAGGCCGCCGCCGCCGGGAAACTGGACGCGCTCGACTTCTCCTTCGATATCAGCCGGCCGCACACGGTGTGGGCCGGCCTGATCGGTGGCGGATTCCTCTCCATGGCCTCGCATGGCGCTGATCAACTGATCGTTCAGCGGCTGCTGTCGTCGAAGAACCTGCGGGAGGCGCGACGGGCGATCATCGGCAGCGGGATCGTCGTGTTCGGCCAGATGGCCCTCTTCCTGTTCGTGGGGATCGGGCTATGGGTGCACTTCGGCGCACAGCCCTTCACGACGCCGGACAGCATCTTTCCACGCTTCATCGTGGAGCAGATGCCGGTCGGCCTGACGGGGCTCCTGGTGGCTGCCATCGTGGCGGCGATGATGAGCACCCAGAGCGCCACGATCAACTCGCTGGCGGCCGCGTCTACCCACGACATCTACCTGCCCATCACCGGCCGCAGCGCGGACGATCCGCGGACGTTTCAGGTGGGACGGCGGTTCGCACTGGCGTGGGGCGTGGCGCTCACCGGCGGAGCCCTGCTCTTCCGGGAACAGGGCACCCCGGTGGTAGTCGTGGCGCTCGGGATCGCGTCTTTCACGTATGGTGGATTGCTCGGGGTGTTCTTCCTCGGCAACTTCTGGCCGCGCGCCCGGCAGCGCGACGCCATCATTGGACTTTCAATCGGGATCTCGACCATGACCTTCGTGGTGTTCGCGCGGCAACTGACGGCGGCGTTCCCGGGAATGGGGGAAGCGCTCGGTCCGTTCGCGCGGATCGCCTGGCCGTGGTACGTTCTGATCGGTACCACGATCACAATTACCGTCGGCGTGGCCACTTCCCTTCTCTTTCCGGCGCGGACGGGCACTCCCCCCACACCTTCCACATGAGCGCACTCTTCGCGGGCGTCGACGCAGGCGGCACGCATACACGCGTTCTGGTGACCGATGACCAGGGAACAGAACTCGCTACAGCTGACGGTGCCGGGAGCGCCATCCAGCCCGGCTCGGCTTCGCATTCGGCCGCGGTGATTCGCGACGCCGTCCGTCGCGCCACGGTCGGGCACGAGCAGCCGCTCCGTGGCCTGTGCGTCGGCGTGGCCGGCGCCGGGCGAGACGAGGAGCGCGACACCCTCGCTGCCGCGCTGGAGGCAGACCGGGTGGCGGGTACCGTCCTTGTCGTCACCGACGCGGAGATCGCGCTGGAGGATGCGTTCGGTGCGGGCCCGGGGATCCTGCTCGTGGCGGGGACCGGTTCCATCGCCTGGGGCAAGGGACCTACCGGCGTGATGGGCCGGTGCGGCGGCTGGGGGCCGGTCATCGGCGATGAGGGGAGCGGCGCGTGGATCGGCCGAAGGGCGTTAGGCGTCGCCACGGCGAGCGCCGACGGCCGCGAGCCGGAAACGGGACTGACCACTGCACTGATCGCGGCGACGCACGCCGGAAGCGCGGACGGGCTCATTCCATGGGCGGCAAAGGCCACGCCGGCCGATCTCGGCAACCTGGCGCCCGCCGTACTCGAGGTGGCCGCCATGGGCGACCTCCGCGCGAATTCGCTGGTCACGCTCGCGGTGGAAGAACTGGCGCTGCACGTTCGCACGCTCGCTCGTCAGCTCTTTGCCGACGAACGCGTGGCATTCCGGCTCGCACTGCATGGCGGGTTGCTCGCCCGCGGCTCGTTGCTGCGCCGACGAGTCGAGCAGCGGCTGAAGACCATGACGCCGGGTGCCGTCCTTCTGGGCGAGACCGTTCGCCCCGAGCGAGGCGCGGTCAAGCTCGCCATGCGTGAGGCGGGGCTGGTCCGCTCCGCATAGCGGCGCGCACGCCTGTTGGCGCAACACGCAGACTGCGGTAGCATCCGCCATGGCCAATCCGGCTCACCTGACATCGGGGCGCCACGTCCGGTATATGTCGCGGGCCCTGTGGCTCGTCCTGCTGGTGGCCGCCCTGATCGTTCTGGCGCTGTCGCCCGCGACGCATGCCTGGTTGCTGTCCGCGTTCGAACAGGCAAGCGAGCTGATCGAGAGTCACCCTGTGACCGGTGCGATGTCGTTCGTCGGCCTGGCGGCCGTGTCCGCCATGCTGGCGTTCTTTTCGAGTTCGCTCCTCGTTGCGCCCGCCGTCTACGCCTGGGGGCCCACCGCAACGGTCGCCCTGCTCTGGCTGGGCTGGATGCTTGGCGGCGTGGCGTCGTACAGCCTGGCGCGCTGGATCGGCCGGCCGGCCCTTTCCGTTCTCCTGCGCCGGCGTTCCCTGGACCGTCTCGAGGCTCAGGTCGGCCCGACCACTCCGTTCCTGGCCGTGTTCCTGTTCCAGGTGGCGCTGCCCTCGGAAATCCCCGGCTGTGTGCTGGGGATCGTCCGGCATCCGATGGGGCGATATCTCGCCGCCCTCGCTCTGGCCGAGCTACCCTGGGCGGTGGGCACCGTGTTGCTGGGCGAGAGCTTCGTTGAACGCCGGATCGGGACGCTCGTTGCGCTCGGCGTCGCCGCACTGGCGGCGAGCCTGCTGGTGGCGCGTCTTGTCCGGCGCCACCTGACCGGTCCGGCGAGCCTGGGACCGCGTTAGGCCGCCTTCGCGTCCATCCCCTCCACCGGGGGCACCATGGACGCATCCCATAACCCTTCGGACTTCGCCACGAACGCGGTCGCGGTAAGATCGCCCCAGACGTTTACCGTGGTGCGCGACATGTCGAGGATACGATCGATGCCCAGGACGATGGCGATCCCCTCGGCCGGAACGCCGAACATGGTGAGGATGCCAACCAGCAGCGGGATCGAGCCGCCCGGGACACCAGCCGCTCCAATTGCCGTGACGACCGCCATGATCATGACGATGATCATCTGACCGAACGAGAGATCGACACCGAAGACCTGGCAGAGGAAAATGACCGTCACGCCCTCGAAGAGCGCCGTTCCGTTCAGGCACATCGTGCTCCCGAGGGGCAGCACAAAGCCCGCGATCTGGGGAGGTATCCCGAGGTTCTGCTCGGCGACGGCCAGTGCCGTCGGCAGCGTTCCGCTGCTGGAGCTGGTGGAGAACGCGGTCACCAGCGCGTTGCGAATCCGCGAGAAGAACAGCCGTGGCGAGATGCCAATGAGGAACCGCTGGATCAGCGAGAGGTTGACCAGCGCGTGTACCAGGAGCGCCCCGATCACTACCGCCACGTAGGCCGCCAGCGGCTTGAGCAGATGAAAGCCGAACCGGGACGTTTGGACGAAGATGAGGCCTGCCACGCCGTAGGGCCCGAGCCGCATCGCGAAGCCAACGATCCGGATGACGATGCCATTCAGCCCTTCGAGAAACCCCAGGATGGTCGACTTGCCGCGCCCGTCGGCGATCTGCGTGAGTGCCGCGCCGAACAGCAGGGCGAAGACGATAATGCCCAGCAGATCGAGGTCGGCAGCGGACCTGATCGGATTGCGCGTGAACAGGTTCACGAAGGTGTCGATGCCGAAGTTCGTCTGTGCGGCGGCCTCCACCCGGCTCGACGCGTCGCTGGCGTACGACGCCAGAAGGCTCTCCCGGATCGCGGGGTCGAGACTCTCTCCGGGACGCACGACCCACACGGCGATCAGGCCGAGCGTCGCCGCCAGCGCTGTCGAGGCCACGAAGTACCCCACTGCCTTCCCGCCCACCCGACCCACACGCCCCAGATCGCCCATGCCGGAAACACCCAGCGCGATCGAGGCGAAAACCAGCGGGATCACGATCATGAACAGCATCCGCAGGAAGATCTGACCCACCGGTCCGGCCAGGTACTTGTTCACCCATTCCACCGCCACGTGCCCGGCGCCCAGCAGTTGATTGGCCGCAATCCCCAGTACGGCTCCCGCGAGGAGTCCGAGCAGGATCTTGGTATGCAGCTTCATACCGGTGCCGGTGTTACCGATGGATTCAGACATTGGGTGAGATCAGAGGGCGGAAGGCATGGGGCAGGGTCAAGGGTCAAGGGCAAGGGCTGGGAGTGAAGCGAAGGCGTTACCCGACTCGCCAGAGTCCTATTCCCTGTTCCCCGATCCCTGATCCCTGTTCCGAAGCACCGAGTTCCGGTAACCGTACAGGAAGTAGATCACGAGACCGATCGCCAGCCAGATCCCGAAACGGATCCAGGTGATGTACGGCAGTTGCAGCATCAGGTACAGGCACGCCACGATCGAGATCATGGGCGTGATTGGCACCCACGGTACCCGGAATGGTCTGGGCCGATCCGGCTCGGCGCGACGCAGGAAGATTACTCCCGCCGATACCAGCACGAACGCGAACAATGTGCCGATGTTGGTGAGGTCCACCACTTCGGCGATGTTGGCGAACGCCGCGAACGTCGCGACAAACGTCCCCGTGATCAGCGTCCCGATCCAAGGCGTGCGATAGCGGGGGTGCAAGCGCGAGAAGAACTTCGGCAGCAGTCCGTCCCGCGACATGGAGAAGAAGATCCGCGGCTGGCCGAGTTGGAACACGAGCAGGACGCTGCCCATGGCGATGACCGCACCCAGCGCGATAATGAACCGCGAAAAGGTCAGCAGGCCGGGTGGTCCGTCGGCCAGCTGCAGGGCCGTGATCATGGGCTCCGGTGTGCCAAGCTGCTGCCACGGCGCCATGCCGGTCAGCACGGCGGAAAGCGCGACGTACAGCACCGTGCAGATCAACAGGCTCATGATGATGCCGAACGGCATGTCCTTCGCCGGATTCTTCGTCTCCTCCGCGGCCGTCGATACGGCATCGAAGCCGATGTACGCGAAGAAGATGATGGCTGCCGCGGCACTCACGCCCTTGAATCCGTTCGGCGCGAACCCTCCCGTCACGGGATTGTTCCAGTTCTCCGGGTCGATCAGGAAAACGCCGATGGCAAGGAAGAACAGGATGATCCCTACCTTCAGGATCACCATGGCGTTGTTGGTGTTGGCCGATTCCCGGATCCCTATCACCAGGATCGCCGTGATCACGAGCACAGCGGCGGCGGCGGGCAGGTTGATGATCAGCGGAATGCCGAACAGGTGGGGCGCCGCCGTCCACGCTGACCCGAGGAACTGCGTCCCCGCGTCCGAGGCTCCTGCGCTGAGCGCGTTGAACGCGTCGTGCGCCGAGCGGTAATCGGTGCTCAGCCATGCGGGCAGGTTGAGACCAAAATGACTGAGCAGCTCGCGAAAATGCCCCGACCAGCCGATCGCCACCCCGATGTTGCCCACGGCGTACTCGATGATCAGGTCCCAGCCGATGATCCAGGCGACAAACTCGCCCAGGGCAGCATACGAGTACGTGTACGCCGATCCCGCGATAGGCACCATCGCCGCGAACTCGGCGTAGCACAAGGCGGCGAACCCGCAAGCCACCGCCGTGAGGAGGAACGAGAATATGATGGCGGGGCCGGCGCCGGGACGGAGCGGATCCCCGACGATCGCAGTACCCGTGGTGGCAAAGATGCCCGCTCCGATCGTGGCGCCCACCCCGAGCGCGGTGAGGTGCCACTTGCCGAGCGTTCTCTTCAGCCCGCCGCCGAACGAGAGGTCGGCCTCGAAATCGGCGACGGACTTGCGGGTAAAGATTCCCCTGGCCATGAGGCCCCCCGGTCTCAGGCGGTGACGGGCTGTCCCGATTCGATGCGCATCCCGTAGAACGAACGCCACACGAACAACGTCGACAGCACGAAGAAGACCACCGCCAGGCCGCGGCTCAGCCCCGCCCCACGCTCCACCGCCAGGTAGACGCCCAGCTCCACTGCCAGCAGGCCGAACAGCGTGGTGAACTTGATGACCGGGTTCATCGCCACCGAGGAGGTGTCCTTGAAGGGATCGCCAACGGTGTCACCCACCACGGACGCGTCGTGAAGCTCGGTCCCCTTCATCTTGAGCTCAGTCTCCACGATCTTCTTGGCGTTGTCCCACGCACCGCCGGCGTTGGCCATGAAGATCGCCTGGAACAGTCCGAACAGCGCGATGGAGATCAGGTATCCGATGAAGAAAAACGGCTCCACGAAGGCGAAGGCCAGGGTGGAGAAGAAGACTGCCAGGAAGATGTTGAACATGCCCTTCTGCGCGTACTGGGTGCAGATCTCCACCACTTTCCGCGAATCCTCGACCGATGCCCTGGTCACGCCCTCCAGGCGGATATTGGCCTTGATGAACTCCACCGCCCGATAGGCGCCGGTCGTCACCGCCTGCATCGAGGCACCGGTGAACCAGTAGATCACGGCGCCGCCCGTCAGCAGGCCAAGCAGGAATGGCGGGTGCAGGATGGACAGCTTTTCGATGTCCACGGTGAGGCCTCCGGTGAGCGCCATGATGATCGAGAAGATCATGGTCGTCGCTCCGACCACGGCGGTCCCGATGAGCACCGGCTTCGCCGTCGCCTTGAACGTGTTGCCCGCGCCGTCATTCTCCTCGAGCAGCTCCTTCGCGACCGTGAAATCCGGGGTGAATCCGAAGTTCTTCTTCACGTCGTCCTCGATGCCCGGCAGTGTTTCGATGGTGGACAGTTCGTAGATCGACTGCGCGTTGTCCGTCACCGGACCGTACGAGTCCACCGCGATGGTCACCGGACCCATGCCGAGGAATCCGAAGGCAACGAGCCCGAAGGCGAAGATGGCCGGGGCGCTCATCAGCGCGCCCAGGCCCATGGTGCTCACCCAGGCCGCGATCGCCATCAGGCCCATGATCGCCATGCCTAACCAGTAGGCCGAGAAGTTGCCTGCGACCAGGCCGGACAGGATGTTCAGCGACGCCCCGCCCTCGCGCGACGACGTGACGACCTCGCGGACATGCTTCGAGTGGGTGGACGTGAAGATCTTCACGAGCTCCGGGATGATCGCGCCCGCGAGCGTCCCGCAGGTGATGACCGTCGAGAGTTGCCACCACAGGTCGCCGTTCCCGCCCAGCATGGGAATCGTCAGATACGACAGCACATAGGTGAGCCCCACCGATACGATCGACGTCACCCACACCAGCTGCGTCAGAGGGATCTCGAAGTTCATCTTGGTCGCCGATGCGAACTGATAGCGGGACACCGCGTTGCTCACCAGGTACGACAGGCCCGACGCCAGGACCATCATGATGCGCATCAGGAAGATCCAGACGAGCAGCGTCGCCTGAACTGATGTGTCGGCCACCGCGAGCACGATGAACGAGATCAACGCCACGCCGGTCACGCCGTAGGTCTCGAAGCCGTCCGCCGTCGGGCCGACCGAGTCGCCGGCGTTGTCGCCGGTGCAGTCGGCGATCACGCCCGGGTTCCGCGCATCGTCCTCCTTGATCTTGAAGACAACCTTCATGAGGTCGGACCCGATGTCGGCAATCTTCGTGAAAATGCCGCCGGCGATACGCAGCGCGGCGGCACCCAGCGACTCACCGATCGCGAAGCCGAGAAAACATGCTCCGGCCACATCTGCCGGAATGAAGAGCAGGATGCCGAGCATGAAGAGCAGCTCGACCGAGATCAGCATCATGCCGACGCTCATGCCGGCGCGGAGCGGGATCTCGCACACGGGATACGCCTTGCCGGCCAGGCTGGCAAACGCGGTGCGTGAATTGGCGAGTGTGTTGATCCGGATGCCGAAAGCCGCCACGCCATAGCTGCCGCCCATGCCGATCAGCCCGAAGAGCAGGATGATCATGATCTTGGGAAAGGCGAGTCCCGTCAGCCAGAAATAGAAGACGATGACGGAACCGATGAAGCCGAACAGGATGAGCAGGAACTTCCCCTGCTGCCGGAGATACGCCTTGCAGGTTTCGTAGATCAGTTCGGAGATCTCAGCCATCGATCGGTGCACGGGGAGTTTCTTCACCGCGGTGTAGCTGGCCATTCCGAACAGCAGGCCCAGCACGCAGACCACCAGGCCGAACAGGAGGATCGTGTGGCCGGTCATCCCGAAGAAGTCGCCCTGGTTCAGGTCCGGGAGGAGGATGTTGACTTCACCGCCGGGGCGGTGCTCCACCTGCCCTGCCTCCACGGGGTTCTGGACTGCGGCGACGGCGGGTGCGCCTGGCAACTGGCGTGCTTCCGCCCCCGGAGCCAGGAGGGAGGCCGCTGCACCAACGAAGGCCACCGCAAGGAAACCGAAGACAAGCCGCGGGAACAGCCGTTTCATCTCTCACTCTCTGCGAATAGGGAAGTCGCCAGCGCCCGGTCCACTTTGCCGACGGGCAACGGCCAACGCACGGCCCCGGTTGACCCGGGCGGGCGTGACTGGCTGCCGCAACGTGGAGTGGAGGGTCGCCGGCGGGCGCGACAGCCGGGACGGGGTGAAAACCGGCGACAAGATATGCTGGCCACCCCTGAATGGCCAGAGTCTTGCGGCTGTTGGCTTTACATCGCTTCCGCCGTCACGATGGCGATGGCGGTGACGGGTCGCCCCTCGGCGGTCACTGCAGGCCGGAAACGGATTTCCATGAGCATCTGGCGGATGCGCCGGTTGTAACCAGCGTCGCGCGACGGATTGAAGTCGATGAGCCGCGCTTCGCCCGTGGTATCGACTTCAAACTGGGCGATCATCTTGTAGGGGCGGACTTTCGCCGGAATCGGGAGTGGCAGGATCGGTAGCGCCACTACGGTGGGCGGGTAGATCGTTCCTGACCCGCCCCCCGATCCCGGTCCGGTGCCCGAACCCCTTCCCGTGCCCACACCGGACCCCACGCCGCCGCCTCGCCCCGGTCCGTCACCCGCGCTACCGTCGCGCCCCGATCCACGCCCGGAACCGGCCAGGTCGGGCCCTGTGGAATCGGCAGCCACAAGCGGAGCGGCGGCCTTTTCGGCAGCGGGCTCCTCCGGCGGTGTTGGAGGGGGCGGCTTGGCCTCCTCCGGCTTCGGCTTCACGGTCTCGGGCCTGGGCTTCAAGGGCTCGTCAGTCTGCACCTTCACGAATCCGACGCGCTCGGGGACGTACTTGATGCGCCCCGGGAACGAGCGATTTCCACCACCGCCGCCGCCGACCGGTCCCGGCCCACCGGCACCGACCGGGAAGACACCGATCAGTTCCCTTCCGGCGATGACCGCGGGAGCGAGGAGCAGCAGCGCGAGCAGAACGTGGAAAGCGATGGCGGCAGCAGTCGCCGGCGCCCGGGGCTCCCGTGCCCCCGGAATCCCGATCGGTGGCCGGTAGGGCCGTCGAATGTCAGGTGCGGATGGTTCGGTCATTCACGTCTCACGACACGGGGCTGGCAGCGTAACCCCTGTGTTCCGGAAAATAGTACGGCGGGTGAACCGTGAAGGTCCACCCGCCAGTACCTGTGAGGCTCCGAGCGATCAGGGCGTCGCTTTCGGAGGAATACCGATGATCTTGACGCCACCGCCGCGCGACACGTCCATCGACCAGATGATCTCCTGGTACTTCACGTTGGGATCACCCTTGACGAACAGGATCTTGTCGGGGCGCGGATCGTAGATCTCCTTCATGCGGGCCGGGAGGCCCTCCTTGGAGACCTGCGCCTTGTTGATCATGAACTGCGGCCCCGGCAGGACCTCGAGCACGATCTGGTCGACCTTCGGCGGGGGCTGATCCTCTTCCGGCGGCTTC
>DASWGU010000224.1:0-3321 GCA_036393555.1 Gemmatimonadaceae bacterium | reverse complement strand
GTCTACCGATAGATGACGCACCAAAAATTCAAGCCCCCTATACCTCATCGTCTCGTTTCCTCCGCCGCCATCTTGTCCACCAACTCACGGCGGCAGTGGCCGCACAGCCTGACCGTCACGCCTTCATCGAACTTGACCTCCAGAGCTTGCGCGTCAAGACCGTTGCCGCACTCGTCACACCCATGCTGGCCTGTCGGCATCGTGAGGATCATGGCATGTCCTGGAGGCGGGTCTTGCGTGAGTGATGCGGCTTACAGCGCGCGGTCCAGTTGGCCTCATCCCACATCAGCCGGGGGTTGCTGCGGTGGGGGATGATGTGGTCTACCTCGGTCGCTGGTGTGATGCGCCCTTCGTCGGTGCAGTCGATGCAGAGCGGGTGGGACTGGAGGAAGTACAAGCGCCGCTCGCGCCACCGGGCGTCGTAGCCCCTACGGGCGGCAGATGGGCGCCGCTTGTCGTACAGCCTGATGTGGTCGGGGCACGGCTGGAGGGCGCCGCATTTGGGCTGTGTGCAGGGCTTAGCGGCTGCTACGGGCATCAGTCTCTCCGTATGGTGCGATTATACGCCGTTGTCGGATGGTGTGCTTGGCCCCTCAGCCCCTTCCCTGTGCCCGTGTGGGGCTTCTGGTAGCTCGGCCAGCAAATCATCGGCCACTGTGACTTCTACAGTCGCAGCAACGGGGTACTCCTCGATCGTCTGACCGCTCCATGCTCGCGCCAGTGTGTGCGCTACTTCCATCGGCGATGCAGCACGCGCACCGATTCCCTTCACGCGCACCACAAACAGCAGCGCATCGCCATCAGAATCACGTTGACCAAAACACCGCTCCAGAGCCCTCCGGCGCTCGGCCTGAAGAACTTCGAGGATGGCGGCACGCCACTTCTCGACCGCATCCAGCCACGGCCGGATCGCTTCGTCGCGGAGGAACTGACCGCGGGCATCCTCGAACAACACCGCTTCCACGCTCATCCGCTCGACCGCCTGCTCCCGTGCGTCCATGATTCAACCTCCTGCGGCTACGGCTCGCTCTATGTCGCTCCACTCGGCGTACCCCGCTGCCCACTCCTCCCAGAGTTGGCGGTAGTAGGGCAGCCGCTCCTCGGGCGTCATCTCGCCCCAGCACAACGTACACAGCGGGAGGCATCCCCTACCATCACGGTAGAACGTGCTGTGGCCCTCAATGAAGGCCCAGGGCGTAAGGCATTTGAAGCACCACCCGTACCCCGGTGCGAATGGCTTTCCGAGCGCACCCACGCGCACCCCGCGCTCGGTGAGAAACTTCGCTAGATCCATGATTCACACCCTCCCTAGAGTAGCCGTAAGTCGCTGGACTCGAACCGCGGCCCGTTGCGCCAGACGAACCATGCATAGGCCGCCGAGTCCGTGCCCTTCCCCGTAAACGATGGCCGCTTGCTCAGCACGTAGATCCGCTCCGGCATCCACGCCTTCCACCACTCGGCGCGAGTCTGCGACTCCAGGTACGCCAGCCGGAGCAGCATGACCGCCATGCCGTCGGGCAAGAGCAACGACCGCGCCTTGTCGATGATCTCCTGCGCTTTCGAGAAGGGTGGGTTGGTGATGATGAGGTCAAAGCATGGCGGGAGGTCGATGGCGAGGAAGTCTACCGCGCACACACCCTCAGCCTGCGGGGCGATGTCCCACCCGATGGCCGCATGGTTGCGGTCGCGGAGCAACGAGAGGATCGCGCCTGACCCTGCGCACGGTTCCAGGATCGCCGTCTCTTTCATGTGCAACCGTTTGAGGTTCGAGCCGTGGCGCCACATCGCGATCTCGTTGAGGATGGGCAACACCGCATCTTCGGGCGTGTCGTACACATCCAGCGGGTCTTGCTTCTTCCGTCCTGCGCTCACCGCGCCTCCTTCGCCACCGACCGATGGTCGTGTCCGTCGCCTGGTACGTGGAAGTGGACGTGCGTCATCGGGCCGTGGTCGTGCGGCGTGTTCTCCTGCTCGACCTTGCACAGCATGAAGCCGCACCATTCGTCCTCGATATGTGGCTCGCCGCCGCGGTGCTGACGCCCGACCATGACCCGCTTATTCATCGCAGAGCCTCGTACGCGGAATCCAAGATCAACCACGTCCCCAACGCAATGAGGGCGATGCCCGCGAGCCGCATCGCCGCTTCCATCCACACGCTCAATCCCGCACCTCCTCGATCTCGATGGTCGGTAGCAGGTTATCCACGTCCCTCCGCACGTCGCCGCGGGCGATCATCGCGCCGTTGTACGTCAGCACGCGCCAGCCCATGACCGCCGCTTGGTTGCGCTTCTCCGCGTCCGACTGGTGACCCCTGCCGGTCGTGTGCCGTCCGCCCATCCATGTCCCACCGTCAATCTCGATGGCGATGCGCCGCTCCGGGAGGGCAACGTCGAAGCGCCATTTGCGGCCGATGTCTTTGGCGAACAGGTACTCCGTCACCGGATGCAGGTCGGCGAGGTCGAGCATCACCGTTTGCAGCATGTCGCCCTTCCGGCTCATGTGACCACCACCCGCGCACCCTCAGCCATCACTTACCCTCCGGCTTCCAGTCGTCAGCGACGCGGCCGAGGAAGGCCAGCATGTCGGCGCGAGATGCCTCATCGGGATACTGCGGCGAGGTCGTGCGCTTATCGACTTGCAACATGGGCCGGTCGCGATCTTCGCGATGGATGCGCCTGTACTGCCGCCACAGGTATCCGAACCCATTGTTGGAAACTGTCGCTGGCGCTCCGGGCGCGTACCAGACCATGATGCTCCACAGTTCGCTGTTCAGCATGTGGACAGCGCCAACCGTCCGGCCACGCCGCAGTTTCGCTTCGCGCTCCCACTCGCTCAGCAGCTTCTCGGTGCTCACATGACCCTCCGTTCCTGCCGCTCTGCGGCTTCCAATACGCCTCCACCCAGCCGCACCAGTTCGGCCTCCGCTTCGTCCCGCTCCCGCTCCGTGATCCTCCGGTCCCTGTCCTGCCTACCGACCGCCACGCCGATGATGTACGCCACCAGCATCATCACCGACACCAACCCCACCAGCGTCACCACATCCCAGCCCACGTATTCAGGGTTCATGACTGTGGCTCCGGTCTCTTGCCGTCGTACCGGAATGGCGTCGCAACGTGACCGCTGACGATGTGCCTGTACGTGCGAGCGTGATAGCGGGCAGCATCGCGAATCGTGCGGGCATCTGATCCAATCCACTCCACTCCACACGAACACGATGCTTCGACCGTGGGCAGCAGATTGCTCGACGGGGGACGCGGCTTCTTTCGGGAGTGTGGACGCCAACCCTTCGTCGCCATCACGCGCCTCCTGTCTCGACCGGCC
>DASWGU010000223.1:0-12265 GCA_036393555.1 Gemmatimonadaceae bacterium | reverse complement strand
GCGACGAAGGCGACCGCCGTACATCCGGCCATCACTGCGCAATCTTCGTTGCAGGCACTCTCAGGATCGGGGCATCCTGACGGGACAGGGTCCAGTGAGGACGTGCTGCGATCGAGCGCTGGTGAAGCGGTGTGCATGCGCGATTCGGAGACCCCGCTGTCCTGCATCGCGGCATGGTCCATGTTTGCCGCCATCGTCGACCCGTCCACGCCCAACCGCTCGCAGGCGGAGACTGCCGGTGCGACCAGCACGTGCAGCAACGCCACGCCGGCCAGGACGGCCGCGGCGCGGCGAAGCATGCGGGTGTCGGTGAGGGGGCTGAACAATGGAGCCTGGCTGGGCGGTGAAGGAAGCCGGACGCACTCAGGGTAGGAGCGCAGCTTCCGGCCATTCAATAGTCAAATCGCGGTGCGTTCGTCGGGCAATCCCCCACACGGGTCCCACGATCCGCCCCAGGTCCGAGTGCGGCGCTTGCCCGCATTCCTCGCCGTACCCCAAACCGGGCGCTGTCGATTCGCGGGGGACGCCAGTCAGGGCGTGCAGTTCGGATCGCTCATTGATGTGCGCAACTCTTCCTCACATGAGGCTTTCCGCGCCCGGAAGTTGATCCCGATCGTGCCAAACTGCGCCGCACTCGACGACTGCGGGGCACCGCTGAAGACATCCGCGCGCCACGTGATCTCGAACCCCGCGAATCCGGCAGCCACGACCGTGGCTTCAAGCTCCGCTTCGAGCAGAGCGCCGGCGATTCAACCCTTCCAGAGGTCGATATCCCGCCTGGCGGACATCGGGACCGTTTTGGAGACCAGAATGTCGCCGATCTGGAGGCGTCCGCCTGGCTTCAGTGCGCGGGCCATCTCGCGAAACGCGGCGAGCTTGTCGGGAAACAGGTTCATGACGACGTTGGAGATGACCACGTCCGCCCACGCGTCCGCCACGGGCAGCTCCTCTGCGTAGCCGAGGGTGAACTCGACGTTGGCGGCCTTCATGGAGTGGGCACTCGCCCTGGCGCGCTCCAGCATGGGAGTGGTCATATCGACGCCACGGACGCACCCGGTGGGGCCGACCATCTTCGAGGCAATGAGGCTGTCGATGCCGGCGCCGCAGCCGACGTCAACCGCGAATTCACCTTCGCGCAGGATGCCGAGAGAGAAGGGATTCCCGGTTCCGGCGAACGACGAGATGGTCGATTCCGGGATGCCGTCGAGCCAGGCATCCTCGTACCCGAGGAGCGCCGCGAGCGGGCGCCCCGTGTGAAAATGAAAGCCACGTTCCGGTTGAATAGCGACCGCGGCGTATTCCTCCTGGATCGCGCGGCGAAGTTCGTCACGATCGAGGCCTTCGATACCCTGCGCGACGACTGGCGATGGCGCGATGTCGGGCATGGTGCAGCTCCGGTGCTGGGTACGACAAGCGGGCAGACATCGGTCGGGAACGCTGATGCGGCGCCGTTGACGCCGTCTCAATGATCTAGTATTCTAACGGCCATTAGAATATTGTCAACGCCCCTGCCTCGCGACAGCTCCGTCAACGGCACGCGTCGCGCCCAGTGCCACCACCTGCGACAATCAATGTCTCATCGCGAATTCAAGGATACCCTGTACGCCCAGTTCTCCCGGATCGGACAGGCGGTTGCCAGTCCCACGCGCATCGAACTGCTCGACCTGCTGAGCCACTCACCCCGAACCGTCGAAAACCTGGCCGAAGCCACCGCCACCTCGGTCAAGAACACCAGCGCTCACCTGCGCGTGCTCCGACAGGCTCGTCTGGTTGAAACCCGGAAAGTGGGCACCTATGTCCACTACCGCCTGGCCGATTCAGAGGTGGAGAGGTTCCTCAGCGCCCTCCAGTCGCTGGGGCGCAGACGACTCGCCGAAGTCGACCAGGTCACCAACCTGTTCCTCCACAGCCAGGACGAACTCCAGCCCGTTACCCTGGCGGAGCTGCGGCGCCGCCTGCGCGAGGGCTCGGCAACCATCATCGATGTCCGCCCCCGAGGCGAATACGAGGCGGGCCACATACCCGGAGCCCTGTCCGTCCCGGTTGATGACCTGAAAAAACGGCTGAAGGAGCTTCCCAGGTCGCGTGAGGTGCTGGCCTACTGTCGCGGTCCGTACTGTGTCTTCTCGCTCGATGCCGTCAAGGTCCTGCGGAAACATGGCTATCGGGCGCGGCGCGCCGATGACGGACTCCCCGGTTGGCGACTGGCGGGCTTGCCCGTCGCCACCGGATCGGAGCAGGAGCGGTCATGATCCTGCGACAGATCCTTCACGACCAGCCGGCGATCGCCGCGTCTTACCTGGTTGCGTGCGCCGGACAGGGTGTGGCCGTCGTCGTCGACCCGGTCGACGAAGCCTCGACCTACCGGCGACTGGTTGACGAACTCGGCGTCAGAATCAAGTACGTCATCGACACGCACCTGCACGCGGATCACCTGTCTACGGCGCGGGCGCTTGCAGAACAGACAGGCGCCGAGTACGTGCTCCACGAAAGCGCCGCGGCCCGGTATGCGTTCCGGCGCGTGGCCGACGGTGACAAGCTGCTGGTCGGGAACGTATCGCTCGGCGTCATGCACCTGCCCGGACATACTCCGGAGCACATCGGCCTCCTGATCACCGATCGGACGCGCGGCGAGCGTCCCTGGCTCGTCCTGACGGGCCATACGCTGATGATCGGCGACATGGGACGCACCGAGCTGGCGACCAGCGCCGAGGCCGGGGCTCGGGCGTTGTTTCAAAGCGCGCGCAGGCTCCGCGCTCTTTCCGACGACGTCGTCGTGCTCCCCGGCGCATTTGCCGGCTCGGTGTGCGGACGGGGCCTCAGCGGCACGCCGATGTCGACCATCGGGTTCGAGCGGCGTTTGAATCGTGCCTTCCGGCTGGAGGACGAAAGCGAGTTTGTCGAGCTCATGCTGGTGGATCCGCCACCCAGGCCACCGCGCGCCGACGAGACGCGGATGGCAAACATGGACACGGTGCCGGTGTCTGCATGAGCGTCGTCGCCCACGGTTCGCGGGCCACGTCCAGCTCCGCGAGGCCGGTGGTAGCAGGATTGCGCGAGAACTGGCGGCAATTCTCGCTGCTCGTACTGGTCAACGCCTTCGTCGGAGCGATGGTCGGACTGGAACGCACGGTTCTTCCGCTCGTCGCCGCGGAGGACTTCGGTCTCACGTCCGCCAGCGCCGTCCTCTCGTTCATCGCCACGTTCGGCCTCACGAAGGCCCTCAGCAACCTCGCGGCAGGATGGTCGGTTGAGCGCCACGGCCGCCGATGGACACTTGTGGCCGGATGGATCGTGGCACTCCCGGTGCCCATGATGATCCTGTTGGCCCCCAGCTGGTCGTGGATCGTCGCGGCCAACGCTCTGCTTGGCATCAATCAGGGGCTGGCGTGGTCGACGACGGTCATCATGAAGATCGATCTGGTGGGGCGTCGACATCGCGGCCTGGCGATGGGTCTTAACGAATTCGCCGGCTATCTGGCCGTTGCCGTCGCGGCCCTCATGAGCGGGTTTGTTGCCGCCCGATACGGTCTCCGCGCCGGGCCCGCTTATCTGGGACTCCTGATCGCCTCGACGGGTCTGCTCGTTTCGGTCCTGATGGTCAGGGACACGACGGCCCATGCGCGTCTCGAGGAACAGGACACGCCTGGTCAACCGGACATTCAGGGTCGTATGAGCCGGCGGTGGTTCGCGATTCGCGGCGTATCGTCGAACCCGGCCATGTTCAGCATGAGGCAGGCCGGGTTCGTGAACAACCTGAACGACGGCGTGTCCTGGGGTCTCTTCCCACTTCTCTTCATGGCGAGCGGTCTCTCACTGCGGTCGACCGCCGTGCTGGTGGCGACCTACCCCGCGACGTGGGGCGTCTTTCAAGTGGTGTTCGGTGGCCTGAGCGATCGGTATGGAAGGAAGGTCTTCATCGCCGCGGGCATGTTCATTCAGGGGTTTGCCCTGGTTGGCATGACGGTCTGGCAGGGGTTCTGGGCCTGGATGGGAGCCTTGACGGCTCTCGGCATCGGGACGGCAATGGTCTACCCGACGCTGCTGGCCGCAGTCGCCGATCTGTCGCAGCCGCGCACGCGCGCGGCCGAGGTCAGCGTGTATCGGCTGTGGAGGGACCTCGGGTACGTCGCCGGCGCGGTCGGCGCCGGACTGCTGGCTGACCTCGCCGGGATGTCGTTGGCGATCAGTGCGGTGGGAGCGCTCACGGCGGTCTCCGGAATCGTGGTAATGTTCCGATTCCGCGAACGACCTCGGGCACCAGCCAGCTAGCCGAGCTGGCCGGCGTGAGTCGTGAGTGCTGGAGGCTCGACCTGCTTCCTGGTCCTGGAGCTGAGCCAACCGCAGCGCCAGCACGTGTCACCCGGTTCCAGCACCCAGTACTGAACACTCAGCGACCTGGCCTGAGTCGCCACGCGGGGCAACGTACCAGTCGGTGATTGTGCGCGGAATGCCACCGCCGAGGCGTCGTTCCATAAGCGATCGAGGACTCGATTGCCGACAGGCGATGCCGGGCATTGACGTTGCGCGGCAGCGCCGCGATGGACGGCTGCGGTTTCCTGACGGTGACAGGGCGTCTCCGATGTCTATCCGCTCAGTCCATCGTTCAGCAGAAGCGTCCACTCGATGGGAATCGCGGGATCGAGCGAGTCACGTACCGAGCAATACTTGTTCAGCGCCAGGTCTACGGCGCGCTCGGCATGTTCCCGGTCGATCCCGTCGCCCGTGATCCGGTAGATCATCGCGATTGAGGTCAGTTTCGCCGGCACAGCGTCGGCGCGTTCGCCGCGTACTTCGATGTCAAGTGTCGCTACCGGCGTGCGCCGTTTGGCGAGAATGGACACGACGTCCATGGCCGAGCAGGTGGCCAGCGCGCTCAGCAGAACGTCGACGGGACCGGGGCCGGTCCTGCGCGTACCATCGATCCGGATCGCGACCTGTCCCGGTTGACCTGCGTCAAACGCCTCGCCCTCAACCCAGCGTGCCACGATGTGGTTGACCCGCTTCTTTCCGGCCGCCTGATATTCCCTGGTGACGCTCATTAAGTCCTCGTGGTCAGGTTCCGGCACCGCCGCCAGCGCCTGGAATGCCGGATGGTCGCTCCACACATCCCCGCGCACGCTTCATCTTAATCGAGCGAGTTGGGCCGTATCGGCCACTGTGGCCGATTGGGAGCCTCACCCGCACCCCGTACTCCGGATCGCGAATGGGTCAGTACAAGCACCACGTCTTCGTCTGCACCTCGGGAAAGACCTGCCCGACGCAGGGCTCGAAGGATGTCTTCGACCTGCTCCGGAAGGGCACGGTGGAACTGGGGCTCAAGGGCATCGTGCGGGTCAACCACTCCGGGTGCATGAACCAGTGCGGCCACGGTCCGATGGTCGTGGTCTACCCCGACGACGTCTGGTACGGGGCCGTCGACCTGGAATCGGCCCAGCGCATCCTGGACGAACATCTGGTTGGCGGACAACCGGTGGAGTCGTGCCGGTACGTCGCACCGCAGGGTGACAACAAGGCGGTCGTCGACTGATCCGTGCGTGTGCTGACGACCAGGGATGGAGCTGGTGAACGATTGAACCTGCGATGACGACCGACCACTGGACAAACCGGCTTCGATGAGCGCCACCAACGCACCATGGATGGAACCGTACGCCAGGCATGTCCTGGTCTGCACCGGTGGTTTCTGCTCAGTTGACCGGCGCGGGCGCGCACTGTACGCGCATCTGGCCAGCCTCCTGGAACGCGAAGACCTGCTGTTCGGACCGACGCGCGTGAAGCGCGGTGAAACTCCGTGCCTGGGTGTGTGCGCCGGCGGACCGGTCGTGGTGGTGTATCCCGAGGGTGTCTGGTATGCCGGCGTGACTCCGGAACTGCTGGAGCGCATCGTCGTGGAACACCTGAAGCACGGCCGCCCGGTGGCGGAGGCGGTGTTTCACAGACTGTAGCATCGACCGCGCACCGCCCGGCCGTCCGCGTCAGTCATCCCGGGCTGCCGTGGACCGGATCTTCCGTACCTCATCGTCGATGGCGCTGAGGTGTCGTTTCCAGGCATGCACCGCGAGTCGCTGGAAGCTGGCGTACGCCAGGCGATCGCTCGCCAGGAAGCCGGCCAGGCGCTGACGTCCCTTCCGTGCGTTGCAGGCCCTGCAGGCCGTCACTAAGTTGCCGGACGACCGATCGCCTCCGCGCGAACGCGCCTGCAGGTGATCGACGCTCAGCTGGTCTGCCGGGAAAGCCTCCCCGCAGAACACGCACCGATAGCCATCGCGCGCGAAGATCGCCTCACGCTTCATGACAGATCCATTCAATTCGCGTCGCCTGATGATGGGCGCGGCCCGCCGGTACCTGCTCGATGCCATCGAGAAGGCGCCCCGGTCCGCCCCCGACGAAGAGTTGCCGCGCCTCACGCCCAGCGCCATAGAGAAAACGCGCATGCCACGCTCACGGGAACGCATCCTCAACAACCTGGACGAGATGTATCGGGAGGCCTTCGAGCGAGCCAAGGCCACCGGCGACGACGCCCAGATGGCGACGCTCGACTTCGCCTACCGGCGCGAGCAGCTGTACTTCGAGATTCTGCTCGATGTGCGCGACGCGATTGAGCGGAAGCTGTGAGGTCAGCGGCCGGCGGTCAGAGGCCAGCGTGGTGCACGCCCAGATAGCCGGTGAGAGATCCGGTTGCGGGCAATGACCTTCCGCCCGTGGGTCACCCGCAGTCTGCGACCCGTCGTCTGCGGCCTTCTGATGGCATGTGACATGACTCCATCGGCTGCTGACGTGTCGCTCGCCATCGTCAACGCCAGGGTCTGGACGGGCGACTCGACGCGTCCGTGGGCCGACGCGGTGGCGGTGAGTGGCGACACGATTCTCGCGGTTGGCTCGTCTGCCGAGATTCGCAAGCTGGGTCGTGCCGGACGTACCGTCGATGCGCACGGCGGGATGGTCACCCCCGGGTTTATCGACTCCCACGTCCACTTCATCGATGGGGGATTCCGACTCTCGTCCGTCCAGTTGCGCGATGCCGGGACACCCGAGGAGTTCACCCGTCGAATCAGGGAATTCGCGGCGACGATCCCCGCGGGAACCTGGATCACCGGCGGAGACTGGGACCATGAACAATGGGGCGGTCGCCTGCCGGAGCGGTCCTGGATCGACTCGGTGACGCCCGATCATCCGGTCTGGGTGAATCGGCTGGACGGGCACATGGCGCTGGCGAACAGCCGGGCCCTGCGCGACGCGGACGTCACCGCCGCGACGGCGGACATCGAGGGCGGCGCGATTGTCCGCAGCGCGAACGGAGAGCCCACCGGCGTGCTGAAGGACAACGCCCAGGCGCTCGTCTGGCGCGTGGTGCCGGTCGCGCCACCGCCGCTGCAGGACCGCGCGCTCGACACCGCGATGGCCTACGTGGCGGCCCAGGGCGTAACGAGCGTCCACAACATGGGCTCGTGGTCGGATCTGGCGATCTTCGAGCGGGCACGTTCCGCCGGCCGGCTGCGTACCCGCATATACGCGGCCGTCCCGCTGGCGACCTGGGAGAGGCTGCGCGACACGATCGCCGCGCGCGGCGCCGGTGACGCGTGGGTTCGTATGGGCGGACTCAAGGGCTTCGTGGATGGTTCGTTAGGCTCGCACACGGCGGCCATGCTCGAGCCCTTCACCGATGCACCGTCCGACCGCGGCTTCTTCGTGAACACCGAGGCGGACCTCTATCGCTGGACCTCCCATGCCGACCAGGCCGGACTCCACGTCATCATCCATGCCATCGGCGATCGCGCCAATCGGACCCTGCTGGACATCTATGAGCGCGTCGCCCGGGAGAACGGGCCGCGCGACCGTCGCTTCCGGATCGAGCATGCCCAGCACATCGCTCCTTCGGACATCCCGCGATTCGGCGCCCTGGGTATCATCGCCAGCATGCAGCCCTATCACGCAATCGACGATGGCCGCTGGGCCGAGAAGGTGATTGGGCCAGAACGCGCCAGGGGCACCTACGCGTTCCGGTCGCTCCTAAATGCCGGAGCCACGGTCGCGTTCGGCAGCGACTGGTTCGTGGCCCCGCCGACGCCGCTGGAAGGCATTTATGCTGCGGTCACCCGCCGCACGCTGGATGATCGGAATCCCGAGGGCTGGGTCCCGGAACAGCGAATCACCGTCGAGGAGGCCCTGCGCGCTTACACGCGCTCATCTGCCCGGGCGTCCTTCGATGAAGCCACCAAGGGGGTGCTCGCCAGAGGCCGCCTTGCTGATCTGGTCCTCATCGATCGCGACCTCACGACCGTCTCCCCGGAGTCGATTCGTGAGGCTCGAATAACCCTGACGCTGGTCGGTGGGCAGGTGGTATTCGAACGGCCCTGAGGTCAGCTGGCCGGCCGAGTGGAGCAGGTCGGGGTCCTTCGTCAGCTGGTGCATGTCGACCACGTGCGCGATGCTGCGCAGCTGGTGGATCGCGGCCAGTGCGCGGCGGCGCTTGAGGCGGCCCTCGATGGAGCCCTGAACCTGAGGGCAATGGCGAGGAAGACCATCTCGTTGATGATCGACTCGAGGGCCTGCAGGTCGTCGTCCACGGTACCGAAGTCGAGCGAGGCGTCACCGAGCCAGGGTGTCACGAGGATCATTCACGAGAGCACGATCACGCCGTCGCGGCCTCGGCGCGACGAACGTGCCATCCGGCGCCGAGCGACCGGTAGCCCTCGATCGCGGATGCGAGCAAGGCTCGCGCCGCCTCCGCATCGCCCGGATCGTCGCGCGCGATGCGCATCCGGGCGTACCAGTAGCGAGCCTCCGAGCGCTCGCTCACGAACGGCATCGCGTCAGCTACGCGGATCGCGGACTCGAAGTGCGACCCGGCCACGCTCCAGTCGGCCGCCGCGGACGCCGCGATGGCTGCCACCGTCTCGAGGAGATGGCTCCCATCGAAGGCGACCACGCTTTCGGTGGCCATGCCCTCGACGACCAGGGGATACAGCGCAGCAGCCTGTTCGAGTTCTCCCAGCGCGACGAGTCCTTCCACGACTTTGAAGAGTGCGGACCATGCCCCGATCGTGTTGAGCCGACCGATGTTCGGAAGTTGCTCGTCTCGCTGCTGCAGCAGCCTGAGGGCGTCGTCGCGCCGACCTGACAGGCTGTCACAGAGGAACACCATGCTCCAGCCGAACCCGGTGTGGGTCGTCCCGGGTGGTTCGTGCGAGACCGCGGCCTGCGCGACGGCCGTCGCGGCGTCGAGATCGCCGCGCCAGAGGTAGAGCTGGGACAGGCTTCCCTCTGCGACCCAGCGCCAGGCACCGCTCACTTCCTCGACGCGTCGAAACCCCTGCTCGAGCGCGTCGAGGTTCGCCGCGAGCATCCAGTCGCGCTGCGTCTCGGAATAGAGCTGGTGCACGCGGATGTCGAAGCGGCCCAGCCGTTCCGCGAGCGTCCGTGCCTCCAATTCCGTCGCCGCAATATCGCCGGGGCGGCCGATCTGATTGCTGGCCATCTGGAAGTTCACCAGCGCCTCGCCAAGCTTGCCCACATCCTGGGAGGGCCGTAGCAGCTCCGCCGCGCGCTGGCAGGCGTCGGCCTGCTCACGGCGTCGCATGCACAGGTAGTAGTGCCACGAGTTCAGGAGGAGTGCCTCGCCCACGAGCTGCACGTCGGCCAGCTGCTCGGCCATCTCCAGGGCGTCGCGCAGGATCGGATCGGCGGACTCGAAGTCGCACGCGAGGGCATGGTTCCATCCGAGCGAACCCGTCAGGCGGCATCGTTGCGACGTGTCCCCGGGCGCAAGCACCTCGAGCCCCCGACGAGCCGCCGCCACACCGGACATTCCCTGCCCGGTCCAGGCATAGCCGTGCGCGAGGTCCTGGCAGATGCTGGCGATGAGCAGTCGGTCCTCCGCCGGATCGCAGAGGGGCAACGCCGCCTCCCAGTCCGCGATGGCCTCCATCAGTTGCCCCACGTTGCGGCGGGCGAGTCCGTGCTTCCACAGGAGACGCGCGCGCGTGCGACCGTCGTCAGGCTGGGCGATCGAAAGTGCGCGCGCGATGCTGTCCAGTCCCGTCTGCAGGGCACCGGTCGCGATGGCCTGGTCGCTTGCGAGCGACAGGAAGTGGATCGCCTGCGCATCGTCACCCGTCGGCCCGGCCTCGTACAGGTGATACGCCATCTCCGGCGCGTGACCGGGGAGGGCCACGCCGTAGGCGCTTTCCATCACCTTCGCTGCCTTCGCGTGCAGCCGCTGCCGGCGCGGCAGCGAGATCCCGGCCAGCAGCGCGCTTCGGATCAGCTCGTGGGTGAAGGAGTAGCGAGGCTGCCGGCTGCCCCGGATCGCGGAAATCAGCCTGGCTCGCTCGGCCTCCTCCACGGCGTTCAGGAAGTCCTCGTCCGGGAGCGCGCCCATCGCCTCGACGAGTCGCAGCTCGAAGTGACGTCCCATCACCGCCGCCGTGCCCAGCATCGCCTGCGTCGACTGGCTCATGCGGTCAAGGCGGCGCCCTATGACGCGCCGCACTCCTTCCGGCACGGCGAGCGTGTCAAGGTCCAGGTCCCGTTTCCAGCGCCCACCCTCATCGAAGAGCTGGCCATCCTCGGACAGGTGCTGGAAGAGCTCGCCCACGAAGAAGGGATTGCCCCCGGTCTCGTTGAAGACAGCATCCACGAGCACCCCCGGCGGCTCGCTGTTTGCGACTGACAGCAGCAGCTGGCCGACGGCCTCCCTCGTCAGGCACCGGACGGGCAGCAGCAGCGTCCGGCGCTGGCGCACGAGGATGCCCATGCCCTGCTCGAAGGGCTTGCCGATGTCCGCCTCGACATTGCGATACGTGCCCAGGCACAGGATCGGGAGGCCGGCCAGTTGCGGCGCGATGTGCTCCAGGAGGCCGATCGACGCGTCGTCGCCCCAATGGAGGTCGTCCAGCAGCAGGACCAGGGGCTGGTGGGCGGCGAGGCGCCGCAGCACGTCGGCGATGGCGGCGAACAGGGCCCGGCGCTGCTGGTCCGGCTCGAGTGGCGCCGGCTCCGGCAGTCCGTCCACGAGGCGGCGCACCTTCGGGACGAGCCGGGAGAGCTCCACGGCGTCGTCACCGACGATGTCGCGGAGGTCCTCGTCAGGCACCACCCGGAGCATCTGCTCGAAGATCTCCACGAACGGCCCGTAGGGCGCGGTGCTTTCCTCGTGGCAGTGGCCGGAGAGCGTGAGCATGTACCGGTCCCCGCCCTCGCGCACCAGCTCCTCGCACAGGCGTGTCTTGCCGACGCCGGGTTCTCCGCCAAGGAGCACGAGCGAACCGGTTCCGGCGCCGGCCTGGTCGAGGAGCTCGGCCAGGTTCGCGAATTCGGCCTCGCGTCCCACCAGGGGCGGGCCGCTCCGCCGGGTGCGGCCGACCGGCGTGGAGAGTCCCGAGCGCCAGAACCCACCCGACGTCGGGGTCGTGGCCAGCTCCCTCGCGACCGTCTTCGGGCTCAGCTCAAGCAGCGCCTGGAACAACGCCCCGGCGTGCGGAAAGCGCGCCGTGGGTTCCTTCGCCAGGCACCGGTTGATGACCGCGTGCACCTCCGCCGGCAGCGCGGGCGCCAGCGTGGCCACCGGCACCGGTTGCTCGCGCACGATCGCCGCGATGAGCGCGAGGACGGAGTCGCGCACGAAGGGACGGCGTCCCGTCGCCATTTCGTACAGCATGACGCCCAGGGCGTACACGTCGCTCCGCGTGTCCGCCGTCTTTCCGTCGATCTGCTCGGGCGGCAGGTACGGGATGGTCCCCACGATCTGTCCTTCCTGCGTGCCCAGCAGCGTGGTGGACAGGTCCTCGCTCGTTGGGGCCGCTGACGCATCGGTGACCCCCGCGAGCGCCAGGTCGGGCGTTGGCGCATCGGTGAACTTCGCGAGCCCGAAGTCGAGCACCTTGATCCGGCCATCGCCGGCGACCATGACGTTCTGCGGCTTGAGGTCGCGGTGCGTCAGGCCGGCGTCGTGCGCGGCGGCGACCGAGTCGGCCAGCGGCAGCGCGATCGACAGGAACGACTCGAATCCCATGCCGTCGCGCGGGATCAGGGCATCGAGCGTGCGCCCGTCCACCAGCTCCATCGTGATGAAGTGCGACCCTTCGCACTCCTCGACCGAGTAGATCGTGACGATGTTGGGGTGGTTGAGCGAGGCGAGGGCACGGGCCTCGCGCTGGAAGCGCGCCAGCCGGCCCTCGTCGGCCGTCATCCCGGGCGGCAGCACCTTGAGGGCCACTTCTCTCTCGAGGCGCGTGTCCGTGGCCCGGTACACCTGCCCCATCCC
>DASWGU010000222.1:0-6840 GCA_036393555.1 Gemmatimonadaceae bacterium | reverse complement strand
CGCCAGCTCCAGGACCAGGAAGCAGGTCGAGCATCCAGCACACACGACTCAGGCCGGCAGCTTAGCTTGCGAGTCGATACCGACAGTCATTCCAGGTGGACCGGTATGAGCCTGTTGCACCGCCAAGCCCGTGTTTCGCTTCCGCTGATTGCGTTCACGCTGGCCGCGTGTGGCGGTGGCGAACCCACGACCGGTCCGCGACCTGTCGCCCGCGTCGACGTCACCGCTCCCAGCTCGGTGATGGATGTCGGGGAGACCATGCAGCTCACGGTCCGCTACTACGATGCCCAGAGCGCGCAGCTGACCGGCCGGACGGTGACCTACTCTTCATCCAATGTCTCGATCGCTACCGTAACACCCAGCGGCGCGGTGACGTCCGTCGCCGTGGGGGCGGTGACGGTCAGGGCAACCGTGGACGGCGAGGACGGCACACTGGCCATCACGGTGGTGCGACCGCCGGTGGTCACCATGGTTATCACGCCCACCAATCCGTCGGTCAAGGAGGGCGAGACCATTACGCTCGCGGCGCAGCCTTACGACCCGTCCGGCAACCTGTTGACCGATCGTGTGGTGACCTGGGCATCGGCCGATCCGGCGAGGGCCAGCGTGTCGAACGTGGGCCTGGTCACCGGCATCACGCCAGGATACGTGTACATCCGCGCCTCCGCCGACACCAAGACAGACTCCGTCAACCTGCGCGTGAGAGCCCTCAATGCGCCGAGCATCACCGGGGGGCCTGCCGGCGAACTCGTTCCCGGCGCGAACGGGACCATCACCGGAGTGCACTTCGGCCCCGGCATTCCAGACAACGCGGTCTTCGTGAACGGCGCCCAGGCGTCGGTCACCGCCGCGTCGGCGACGTCAGTCGATTTCGTGGTGCCGTCCATTGCCCAGCTGCCATGCACGGCTACTGGTCCGGCGCAGATCATGCTCGTTGCCAACGGCGACACCGCGTTCGCCACGGCCGGCCTCCGTGTGGCGACGGCGCGCCAACTTGCCGTGGGAGCCTCCCTGCTCCTAACCAGCCAGGCAGACCTGATCTGCAACGAGTTCGAAGGGAACGGCGGGCGGTATCTGATCACCGCGTTCAATTACGCCACGAACGCAGGCACTCGAGTCTCCTTCAGGCTTCCCGGTTCGGCGCAGCCTGCGGTCGGTGCGGTGCCGGCTGCTTCCGAGGAACCGCTCCCCGTGCCGCGAGTTCCGGCGTCCGCGCTTCTGGACGACGCTGCAGGACGGCACCTCCGCGGCCACGCTACCCTCATGGCGCAGGAGCGGGATCTCGCCCGGAAGCTCGGCCGGCCGCACCTGAAGCGACGCGCGGCAGAGCGGAGGCGCGCGGACGTGCCGGCCAACCTGGCGGCCCCGCAGCCGCCCCCCAACGTGGGCGACAACCTGTCGTACCGGATGCGGCAGACGCTCGGCTCCTTCTCGGACTACGACGAGGTCGACTTCCGCGTGGTGTACTCGGGGACCAAGCTGGTCATCCTCGAGGATGCCACGGCGCCGCTCGCCGGCACGATGGACCAGGAGTACGTCAAACTGGGCGAGGAGTTCGATCAGGTGATGTACGACCTGCTGCTGACGTTCGGCGATCCCCTGGTGGTGGATTCGGCCCTGGACAACAACGGACGCCTTCTGGCGCTGTTCTCTCCCCGGGTCAACAACTACGAGGTCAATGGTGTCTCGAACCAGATCCTGGGGTTCGTCACCATCTGCGATTTCTTCCCCCGGGTTCCGGTCACCCTGGATGATGGAACCGTGATTCCGGCCTGTCCGGTCAGTAACGAGGGCGAGGTGTTCTATGCACTGGTGCCGGATCCAGCGGCGGGCTGGTCGATCTCATTCTGGCGGCGCCTGATCCGCAGCACGCTGATCCACGAGGCGAAGCACATCACCTCCTACGCTTGGCGGTACTACTACGACGCCTCCGAGCTGGAGGAGATCTGGCTGGAGGAGGCAACGGCGCAGGTGGCCAGCGAGATGTGGGCGCGCACCATTTACCAGCGCGGGCAGGGTCAGGACATCGGCTGGGACGAGGGTCCGCACTGCGACTACGCCCCCGAGTCCGGGGCGTGCCCCGACCCGGCGGAGGCCATTCTGCATCATTTCTCGTTCCTCTACTCGCATTACGCGGCCAGCGAAACCAAGTCGATCCTGAATGATCCCAGCGGTGCGGTCGATCCGGTCGTATATGGCAGCTCCTGGTCGTTCGTGCGTTACGTGACGGACGCCTACGCGGCGAACGAGTCGCAGCTCCTGGGTGCCCTCGTCCAGGTGCAGAACGACCGGGGCGTGGCCAACATCGCCGGCAAGACCGGCAAGCCGTTTTCCGAGCTCCTGGGGATGTGGTCCCTGGCATCGCTGGCCGACAACTACCCGGGGGCAACCGTCGCCGATCCCAGGCTGCAGCTGCCCAGCTGGAACTCGAGAGACCTGTTTCAGAACATGAGCCGGAACGTTCGGGGTGAGGGCGGTTCCGTCATCTTCCCCGCAGAGTGGCCGCTGCAGGTGCGTCAGGTCCAGTTCGGGACGTTCACCTCGGCCCGGTCCGACGTGAACAGCCTGCGGGGCGGGAGCTTCGTAGCGTGGGAGCTGTCCGGGGCGCAGCTGGGACCCCAGGCGCTGGCGATCCGCTCATTGACCGGTGGGGTGCCCCCGAATTTCATCGGCATGGCCATAGTCCGGATCCAGTGAGCCGCTCCATCCTCACGGCGTCGGTGCGGTCGATTCCACTGGCGCTGACGCTCTTCCGCATCTGTTCTGCGCCGGTGCTCATCCTGCTGGCCGCGCTGGGCGAGGGGACTTATTTCCTCGGACTGGCGATCGCGGCGACGTCGAGCGACATGCTCGACGGCGCCCTGGCCCGTCGGCTCGGGGCGTCGTCGGAGACGGGCCGGGTGCTGGACAGCTGGGCCGACCTGCTGATTGCCCTGACGGCCTTCGTGGGTGCGACGATTCTCTGGCCGGACACCATGCGGCGGGAGGCCGGCTACCTGGCGGTCGTGCTGGCCGCCGTGGTGATGCCTAACGCGTGGGGTCTGCTGCGGTTCCGCCGGCTGCTGGGATATCACACGATCTCGGCCAAGGCATCGGGTGTGTTCCTTGGCGTGAGCACCCTGCTACTGTTCACCGGGCTTACCCCGGTACCCTTTCGTATTGCGGCGTTCGTGGAGCTCGCGGTGGCGTTCGAGTACATCGCCATCTCGAGCCTGCTGCCGGAGTGGACTGGTGAGATGAAGTCGGTGTGGCACGCCTGGCGGCAGCGGCGGGCGTCGAGGGCGGAGCACCCGGGGCCGGGCGCACGAACGACGCTGGCCGGTTAGGCACGGCGGCGGTCCCGGGGGACGTACGCCGGTGTTCGGCTCGGGGCCGCATCCGGCTCCCGCCTTTCGCCAACCGCCCGGTGATTCGACACCTCGCTGCCTGTCGCTGCATCTTCCTGGGAGGATGGCCATGACCCCGTATCGCTGGATCGTCTTCGGCGCTCTGCTCAGCCTCATGACCGCAGGACGGCTGCAGGCTCAACGCGAGGAGGCGTTCCTGCTCCTCCTCGCCAACGGCGACACGGTGTCAGTCGAGCGCTTTACGCGAACCAGCTCCCGGCTGGACTCCGAGTTGCTGGTGAAGATGGCGGGTGCCCGATTCACGATGTCGGCCACGCTGGCGCCGGACGCCACCGTCGAGCGGTTCGAGAACGCCTTTCGGCAGGCCTCCGCCGATCCAGCCTCGCCGCCTTCCCAGACGGCCGTCATCAGGTTCCCGGGCGACAGTGCGATCGCGGAGATCACCACCGGTACGAACACCATCGTGCAGCGGCTGGGGTCCAGGGCGGGCGCGATTCCCTTCGTGAACCCCTCGTTCGCGCTGACCGAACAGCTCGTGCGCCGGGCGCGCGCGATGGGTGGCGCACCGGCGACGGTTCCCGCGTTCATCGTGCAGGGTGGACAGACCATCGACTTCACCGTGACGTGGGTCGCCTCGGACTCCGCCGTGATCAACATGGGGGGCGTGCCGGCTCGACTGGCGGTGGATGCGGCGGGCGGCATCCTCGGCGGTCTGGTCCCGGCTCAGGGGCTGCGAATCGTGCGCACCGGCAGCTTGCCCAGCGGCGCGCTGACAGGGATGCGGCCGGACTATTCGGCGCCGCCAGGAGCGCCGTACACCGCGACAGACGTCACCGTGCCGACGCGATCGGGGTTCACCCTGGCCGGCACTCTGACGATGCCGGCGAACGCGGCACGACCCGTTCCGGCGGTGGTGACCATCTCCGGGAGCGGGCTCCAGGATCGCGATTCTGCCATCCCGCTGGTGCGCGGCTACGGGATGTTCCGGCAGATCGCCGACACGCTCTCACGCCACGGAATTGCCGTGCTGCGCATGGATGATCGCGGATATGGCCTGTCGGGCGGGAGTGCGGCAGGGGCGACGACCGCCGACTTCGCCGATGACATCCGGGCCGGTCTCGCCTGGCTGCGGGCACGGCCGGACATCGACGCCCAGCGTCTCGGGCTGATCGGGCACAGCGAAGGGGCCATCATCGCTCCGATGATCGCCGCAAGCGACACGAGCTTGCGGGGGATCATCCTCATGGCCGGCCCCGCCTGGACGGGACGACGGGTGGTGGAATCGCAGAATGCGTATGCCCTCGAGCGGTCGCCGCTGGTTGCACTCTCCCAGAGGGATTCGCTGCTGCTCGCCTCGATGCGCATCGCGGACTCCGCCATGATGCGCGACCCATGGGGACGGTTCTTCTCGACCCACGATCCGGCTGTGACCGCACGCCGAGTGCGCGTCCCGGTGCTCATTCTCCATGGGGAAACCGACCGTCAGGTGACCGTGGCACAGGCCAACGAGCTGGCCGCCGCGCTGCGACAAGGGGGGAATCGGGACGTCACCACACGCACGTTCCCGGGTTCGAACCATCTTTTCCTGGCTGACCCGGTGGGATTCTGGGGCGACTACATGCGCCTCCCCTCGGCCGCGGTAATGCCCGAGGTGCTCGGTGAACTGGTGGAATGGGTCACCGCGCGGTTCCTCGGCTCGGCGCCACGCGGCATGCACTGATCATCGTTCTCCCTCCATACAGAGGGAAACACGAACTCCCTATTGCGCAGCGCACCGGCGATTTTAGCTTTGGCCCGTCGGAGAAGCTGTTGCGCAGATGGCTCAGCGCGTCGACCCATAGCCAGGAGACCCAGATGGCCGCGAAGAAAAAGGCCGCGAAAAAGAAGGCCACCAGGAAGGCGGTGAAGAAGTCCGTGAGGAAGGCGCCGGCGAAGAAGAAGAAGTCGAAGCGCAAGCCGAACCCGGCGTTCATGAAGCCCATGACACCGAGCCCCGCCCTTGCCGCGGTGATCGGTCCCAAGGCGCGGCCTCGTTCGCAGGTGGCGAAGTCGATCTGGGATTACATCAAGAAGAACAAGCTCCAGGACAACAAGAACCGCCGCATGATCAACGCCGACGCCAACCTCAAGGTGGTGTTCAACGGCAAGAATCAGGTTTCGATGTTCGAAATGACGAAGCTGGTGAGCAAGCACCTGAGTTAGCACCGGCTCTGTCGAGCTGGAGAGAGGCGTGCCCCACGGGGCGCGCCTCTCTGCGTCTGGAACCCGGCCGAGGGCGCGTCGTAGTTAGCTGGCCGGCCTGAGTCGTGAGTGCTGGATGCTCGACCTGCTTCCTGGTCCTGGAGCTGGTGCTGAGCCAAACCCAGCGCCAGCACCCAGTACTGAGCACTCAGCGATCTGGCCTGAGTGGTGCGCGGATGCGTCACTCTCTTTCCCCTCCCATCCATCACGCGCTCCGAGTTTCACGATGGACACTAATTAGATTCTGTCGTCCAGCGCCCGGGGCGACCTCCGCTCCGCCACCGATCCTGACCTCGGCCTCGCACGTCTACCATGGCCGCTCCGAAAAAGAAAGCGAAACCCGTGAAGCCGGGTAGCACCGTTGCGGCCGTCCGTGAGGGGTCGCGTGGCGGCGGACGGCCGCGAGCTACGCTCTGGGAAAACGTCAAGGGAATCGGCGGGGCGGTCCTGATCTTCCTGTTCCTCCGGACGTTCCTGATCGAGGCGTACCGCATCCCGTCCGGCAGCATGATTCCATCGCTGCTCATCGGCGACTGGCTGTTCGTGAACAAGCTGGTCTACGGACCGCACATTCCCTTCACCAAGGTCAATCTCCCGGGCTACTCCGAGCCGAAGCGCTACGAGATCGCGGTCTTCGTGTCCCCGCTGCAGATCGACCAGCCGGATGACCCGACGCCCACCCTGGTGAAGCGGATTGTCGGTCTTCCCGGCGATACGCTGCACATGCGCGGAGGGCGGCTTTTCATCGATGGCGTGGAACAGACCCTGGGGTACGGAGACCAGTCGCGGCCGGGGGATCCCAACGAGATCTCGTTTCTCTTCGACTGGCAGAAGAAGTACGACCTCGACGCGTCGCGCTTCGGCCCGGCGCCGGAGCAGCCCACGCATGACAACTGGGGTCCGCTCGTGATTCCGGCCCGGTTCTACTTCATGATGGGCGACAACCGCTACGAGTCCAAGGACAGTCGGTACTGGGGCATCGTTCCCCGGGAGAACTTCCGCGGTCGCCCGATGTTCGTGTACTACTCGTGGAACGCCGACTCCGACCGCGCGCTGCCGGCCCTGACGGATATCCGGTGGGGACGGCTGTTCCACCGAATACGCTAGCTGAGCTGAGAGGCTACTGGAGTCCTCCGTCCTCCGTCGTCAGTCGTCAGTCGTCAGTCCTCCGTCGTCAGTCGTCAGTCGTCAGTCCTCCGTCGTCAGTCGTCAGTCCTCCGTCGTCAGTCGTCAGTCGTCAGTCGTCAGTCGT
>DASWGU010000221.1:0-20925 GCA_036393555.1 Gemmatimonadaceae bacterium | reverse complement strand
TCGTTGCCGGTTGCAGCGCGGGCGGCGAGGCGCCCAGCGGCCCCGGCGTACCGGCCATTCGGGTCGGCCAGACCAGCGTGGAGCTGGCCAGCAAGCTCGGTGCGACCGAAGAGGCAACAGAGATCATTGAAGTCACCAATGGCGGGTCCGGCCAGCTCACCGGGCTCAGTGTGAGTGAACCGAGCTACAGCGATCCTGAGGCGACCGACTGGCTCTCGGCGTCGCTGTCGTCATTCACCGCACCGTCGTTCCTCACGCTTGCGGCGAGGGTGAGCACGCTCTCTCCGGGCACCCACTCCGCGACCCTCACGGTAAACGCGACGGCCGAAGGTCTTGCCAACGGTCCGGTGACGGTCAACGTGACGTTCGTCGTCACCCAGGAGCCCGTCATTTCCGTCACGAGCTCACTGGTCTCGTTCGAGGCGATTCGCGGCGATGTGGATCCCGCACCGATCACGTTGAGCGTGTCCAACGGCGGCACCGGGGCCCTCGACGGCTTGGCGGTGGAGGGGATTTCCTACGGCAATGACCAGGCTCAGGGCTGGCTGACCGCATCGCTTGGAGCAACCTCGGCGCCCGCCGTGTTGTCGCTGACGCCCACATTGGGCTCGCTGCCTGTGGGCCAGTACCAGGCGCAGGTCCTGCTGAAGTCCACCGCGAGCGGCATAGTCAACAGTCCGCATTCGGTCGCCATCGAGCTCACCATCTACCAGCCGCCGACCATCGAGTTCTCCTCCTCGACCGTGGCCTTCAACGGACAGCGGCTGGAACCGGATCCCGGCGTCCGCACAGTTGCCATCACCAACAGTGGTGCGGGAATGTTGTCCGGGCTGGCGGTCGATCCCGTCTCGTACGCTCCCGGTCAACCGAACGGCTGGCTTTCGGCCTCGCTGGACAGGAGCGTTGCACCGGCAACGCTGGCGTTCACCGCGAACACCACTACAGTTCCTGCCGGAAGCTATTCGGCGACGATCGCGGTGACCGCCACGGCGCCGCTGGTGGTAAACAGCCCGCGGTTGATCACCGTCACGTTCATTGTCGCTCCGGCTACCGCTCGTCTGGCCGCTCAGGGCGCGCCACCAGTGGGGCAGACGGCGACGAAGCTGGGACAGGCGATTCGCATTCGCATACTGGACGGCGAGGTGGACACCGCGCTGACCGCGTTCGGGTCCCCGGTCACTGCCACGTTTCCCATCGCCGGAGCAATGACGGGGCGTACGACGGTGACTCCAGTCAATGGCGAGGCTGTGTTCGACTCGCTTCTCGTCAACGCGGCTGGCACGTATCCGGTGGCGTTCGGCGCCTTCGGCGCGCTGCCCACGACGCTGGCGCTGACGGTGGCCCCGCCGCCGGGCGGAACGCTGGCGGCCGGCGCGCAGACATCGGCAATTCAGGAACCCGGCGACGTGGTTCGAATCACCCAGCTCGTCGAAGTCCGATCGGCGGCTGGCGTGCCGGTCAGCTATCCGGTTCAGGTCCGCGTCGTGATCGCACGTGGTACCGGCATCCTGGTCAGTGGGGACACCACGACCAGTGTGGCCGGAGTTGCCACGTTTCCCAATCTGCGGATGATAGGTAAGGGAGACGGCTTCACCGCGGAGTTCGTGGCGGCGGGATTCGCCAGCGCAACGAGAGACTACTTCCTGGGGTCCGCCGTCGGAGGAGCCTTTCCGAGGCTTCTCAACCTGCAGGACTCGGTGGTTGCCCGCGACGCGGTCTTCGAGGTGGATTTCCTGGCGTCCGTTTCGACGGGAACGATGCTCGGCAGCCTGCATTGGGATGTCGTATGGGATCCGGATTTGCTCTCTCTCGTTGCCGATAGCGTGCTGGCCACCGGCATGGCGGTTCTGACGAACGGAACCGGCGCCGGCGCGGGCATTTTCGGCGCGACCGTGAGTTCCACGAGCGGCATCCTCTCGGCCACACGCCTCATCCGCATGCGATTCAAGGTTGTGGCCACGGTGCCGTCGCACGCCGCCATCCAGTCGATCGGGGTGGAGGCGCGTTCGACGACAGGAGTACCGCTCAGGACCTTCAAGTCGCCGCTGACAGTGAGGATCCCATGACGTCGTCGCGTATGCTACGCCGGTTGCCACTCTCAGGCGCTCTCTTCATGGCGGCGGTGTCAGGGTGTCACGACGCCATGCCGACGGTGGGCCACGCGCCGGAGCCAAGCAATGCGGTCGTCAGACTGGTTGTGGAGGACACGCCGGCAGGCTCGCGATTCGTGCTCCGGGCGAAGGTCGTGGTGGGGGCTGGCCTCGATCTGCCTTCAGCGTTCGTCGCCCGTATTCTGCTGCCGGCCGGGGTCGACTCCACCTTCACAGATGTATCAGCATCGAACGGTGTGCTGCGTGTCATGAACCTGGTCCACCACGAATTGCGCATTGCCGGAGCGTCCGCGACGGGCATCGACGAGCTGTTCGCCGTAGCGGTTGGGGCCGCAGCGCGTGACGTGCTCGCTGACGTGCAGCTGGTGATCGACGAACTCGCGGACCGAAGCGGCAACGACCTGCGCCGCGCTCTCCGGACGATGGCGAGCCCTGTCTTCCAGGGGAAACGATGAGCCGCGCCGCACGTCTCACCGGTCTGGTGTTTGGCAGCCTGGTCCTGCCCCTCGCGGTCCCGCGCGCCCAGGTCTCCACACAGGTGACCGGCACGCTCAGCTTCGTGTGGGGTGATCCCCTGGACGATTCGGGGCGCCCCCGCTATGTGGCTTTCCTCGCCGACGGTACGGAAACGATCGAGTTGAACCTGCGTGACGCGAGCGAGGAGCTGCTGGCTCGAGCGATGCGCCTCTCGGGGCAACGCGTGATGGCCACGCTGAGGCCTGAGACGGGCGCACTGCCTGCGATCCGTGGCACGGTGGTCGGACTTCTGGAGGAGCTGGTCGCTGCTCCGGGTTCGATGCCGGCATCGGCCGTACCGGGAACCGTCGGCGTCGCGGCGTTCTCGCCGGCGCCGGAGTGGGCTCGGGTCACGCGCCCGTACGCCATCCTCATGTGTCGCTTTGCCGACATTGCCTCGGAGCCCAGAACGCCTGCTCTGCTCCTCGACGGCTACCTCGGGCCGATCGGCAGTGCCGAGTCGTACTTCAATGAGGTGTCGGTTGGACGGATCTCCCTCGCCGGTTCCCTCGTGCTCGGCTGGTTCATGCTTCCCGAGCCGCGCAGCGGCTATGTAACGAACGAATCCCCGAACCTCGCCAAGGTCGCTCAGCATTGTCTCACCGCGGCCGACAATCAGGTCGACTTCACCCAGTTCGGTGGCGTGTCCATCAACGTCAACGGCAGCCTCGGGTGCTGTGCCTGGGGTGGGTCCGCGCTGCTGCAGGCCGACGGCGTCCAGAAGGTCGTGCCGACCATCTGGATGCCTAACGCTTTACTCGGCGGGATCGTCTGGCATGAACTGGGGCACTCGTTCGGCCTGCCGCATTCCGGTGGTCCATACGGAAGAACCTACGACAGCCAGTGGGACGTGATGAGTTCGTCGGGTGGCAGTATGTACTTCGGTCCGCTCCTCGGGTCTGGTGGTGCGCACTTCAACGGGTATCACAAGGATCGGCTGGGTGTCATTCCACGGAACCGGATCGTGGAGGTGTCGGCCGGATCCCGGTCGCTGGTGCTCGAACCCACGGCGCTCGCGCCCGACTCCGATTATCCAGTCCATGTCGTCCTGCCGATCGCGGGACGTCCCGGATACGGGTTCACGGTCGAGGCGCGGTGGCGCCGGGGTTACGATCGCGGCGTGCCGCGACGCGCCGTCCTGATTCATTCGATCGTGCCGAACCGGGCGGAGCCGGCTCAGGTGGTCGACACAGACGGGAACGGCAACCCCAACGATGCCGGAGCCTCGTGGACAATCGGTGAACTCTACGAAGATCCCGGAACGGGCATCCGTGTGGTGATCGATTCGATCACGGAAAACGGCTTCGGCATCACGGTGAGTAACGGGAGCCCGGCGGGTCCCAGTCTGGCCGCAGCCGGTATTTCGCTCGAGCGCGACATCAACAACACCGACTGGTACACGGACTCGGTGGAAGTGTCCGGCGCCGAGTGGTCGGCACGCCGGAGATTCCGGTCGGCGTGGCTTCGTATCGACCGCGCCTCGGGAATTGCCGGCGATTTCCTGACGTATGCGGTTCGCGCCTCGAATGCGCCATCCGGACGGAATGTCGACACATTGATCGTGGAGGACCCGGGCACGAAGCAACGTACTGCCTACACGATCGAGTTCGGCGTGACCGGGGTGCCCGAACTGCCACGACTGTCGCGCCCCGGCGCGTACCGTGCGCACCGCCCCTTCTTCCAACTGTGCGACTCGATCGCGATTCAGTTGCCGCCTGCGTTCTCCGGCGCGGCCTGGACCGCGATGCGGACCAACAGAATCCAGGTGGCGGCAGGCTCGAGCAACTGCTTTGTGGGCGCCTCCCCGCAGGCCAGCGGCTCGGGGTCCACCGTCCTCCGCTTCACACACGCCACGTCCAACCTGCCAGGCGTGTTGTTCGTTGACTCCATCCGGGTAACGGTGTCGGGATTCGGCGACCTGTTTTTTGTCGATTCCATCGAGAGTCTCCCGGTGCCGGTGCTTGGCCTTTCCCGAACCGGGGGCCGCCGCGACCTCGCCCGGGGAGAACTCGCGCCGCTGGACACCATGATCGTGACGAATTCGAGCACCGTGCCGGGATCGACATGGTTCCTCTTTCGCCGACGGAATTCCACTCAGCTGATCCGCAATACGGGACGGTCGGGAGATCCGATGATCTGGGGCCACTTCACCACATTGGGCCTCGGCATCGCCATCGACACGATCGCCGCCTGTGACACATTCACTTCGTCATGCAGCACCTCGTTCTTCGCCGACACGCTGGTGGTCACGGATGTCCCATCCCAATTGCGCGTCTCGCGACGATCGGAAGTCGCGCAGCTGCCGCGCGGGACGGCCATGCGGACTGACTCCGCCGCAGTGGAGTTGCTGGGCACGGCCGCGTCAGGCAGGGCCTGGACGGCGTCGTCGAACAGCCTGCGCATCTCGTTCCATTCCTTCAGCGCGTTCACCACGGTCGCGAGTGGTACCGGGTCGGGGTGGCTCAAATGGAGCTATGATGTGTCGCGGCTTGGTCCGGGACTCTACGTCGATACGATCATGGTTCGGGCCGATGGCGTGCCGGGATCTCCGGCGATGATCGTGGACAGCCTGCGGCTCGAGACCACCCGGACCGTGGTGGGTGACGTGGATCTCGATGGGGCGATCCTCACCGGCGATGCGCAAGCGATCCTTCGATCGCTGGTCGGCCTCCCGGTCCCGGCGGGCGCCGTGATCACTCCAAACGGCGATGCCAACTGCGATGGCACCGTCAGTGCGCTCGACGCCATGCTGATCTTCCAGGCGGACCTCGGGATCAGGCCGATCGGCAGCTGCCTGGGTCAGGATATCACGGTCACGGCTTCGCTCCGGGCACGAAGCCGGTAAGCCTCACCGCCGGGTACCTGGAGCACCAGCCACGGCATCAGCGGTCATCGGAGTCGCAAGTTGACTCGCGGCTGTTCGCGAACGGCCAACCTCGCTGCGTGTTGACCGGCGATTCGCCGGTGACGCGCTTACCGCGCGTGCCTGTACATCAGCTCCAGCAGCTCATCGTACATCGGCTCGGCCTGCTCCGGCCCCGCCTTGATCGCCGAAGTGGCACAGTGCTTCAGGTGGTTGCGCATCAGCTCACGTCCCACCCCGCGCAACGCCTCGTGCACCGAGGAGATCTGCGTCATGATGTCGGCGCAATACCGGTCCTCGGTCACCATCTTCTGCAGACCCCGAACCTGCCCTTCGATGCGACGCAGCCGCTTCAGGTTGCGGTCGCGAATGGCGGGATCAACACCGATCGCCTTCCGGCCGCCTGCCTCCGCTGATTGCGCCTCGCAACCGCAGGCACAGGCGCCGCCCGCGTGACCGTTCGCCTTCAACACTCCCGGTACTTTCGCCATGATGCTCCTTGTCGTCAGGCCGGACGGAAACGCGCCAGCCGCAGGCTGTTGCTCACCACGCTGACGGAACTCAACGCCATCGCGCCACTCGCCAGAATGGGGCTCAGCAGGATCCCGAACGCCGGGAACAACGCCCCGGCGGCAATCGGAATCCCGAGCACGTTGTAGATGAACGCCCAGAACAGATTCTGTCGCATGGTGCGCATGGTCCGTCGCGAGAGCTGAATCGCGTCCACCACGCTCCGGAGATCGCCGCGCAGCAGCGCAATGTCACCGGCCTCGATGGCCACGTCGGTCCCGGTGCCCATCGCGATGCCGACATCGGCACGGGCGAGAGCCGGGGCATCGTTGATCCCGTCGCCCACCATCGCCACTACCTTGCCCTGCTCCTGCAGCTCCCGCACGGCGTTGACCTTGCCGTCCGGCAGGACACCCGCAACGACGTGCTCGATCCCCACCTCGCGCGCGATCGCGTCGGCCGTGGCCTGGACATCACCCGTCAGCAGCACCACCTGCAGCCCGAGTCCACGCAGACGCCTGATCGCATCGGCCGAGGAGGCGCGTACCGGATCGGCAATGGCGAGGAGCCCGGCCAGCGCACCGTCGATGTTCACATAGACGACCGTCTTCGCCTCGCCGGCCAGCAGGCTCGCCCGGGCAGCCAGCGGCCCGACGTCGATGGCAAAGTCGGCCATCAATGCCGCGTTCCCCACGGCCAGCGCGTGCCCCTCCACCACACCCGTCACGCCCCGACCTGTGACCGACTGGAATGACTCGACCTCCGACAGCGTGAGGCGTCGCTCGACGGCCGATGTCGCGATCGCCGATGCCAGGGGATGCTCCGACACGCGCTCCAGGGAGGCAACCAGCCGCAGCAGCTCGTCGGGCACCCACGGCGCCACCGGCTCCAGCGCGACGACCGCCGGACGACCCTCGGTCACCGTCCCGGTCTTGTCGAGGACGACCGTGTCGACGTCGCCCGCGCGTTCCAGCGCCTGCCCGCCCTTGATCAACACGCCCAGTTCGGCACCCTTCCCCGTCGCTACCATCACGGCGGTCGGCACCGCGAGCCCCATGGCGCACGGGCAGGCGATGATGAGCACCGCCACCGATGCGGTGAAGGCGCGCAACAGTGGCGCGGAATCGCTGGCGAAATACCAGACGGCGAAGACCACCACGGCGATCCCGATCACCGTGGGGACGAAGACCGCGCTCACACGGTCGGCCAGCCGCTGGATCGGCGCGCGCGAACCCTGCGCGTCGCGCATCAGCTTCACGATCTGCGCCAGGGTACTGTCTGCGCCCAGCGCGGTGGCGCGGTAGGTGAACGAGCCGGTGCGGTTGATGGTCCCGCCGATGACGCGGTCGCCGGCGCCCTTGGCGACCGGAAGCGACTCGCCCGTGAGCATGGACTCGTCGACGGCACTGGAACCCGAGAGCACCATTCCGTCCACCGGCAGGCGCTCACCCGGCCGGACGACGATCTGGTCCCCGGCGCGCACCACGTCCACCGGCATCTCCGATTCGACGCCGTCACGCCTGACCCGCGCGGTCGCGGGCTGCAGGTCGATCAGCTTGCGCAGTGCGGCCGAGGTGCTGGCCTTGGCACGAGCCTCGAGCGCGTTGCCGCCCAGAATGAATGCGATGATGATGATCACCGCTTCGTAGTACACGTCGGGTGCGATACCCCGGGCGACGAACATCGATGGGGCAACCGTTGCCAGCACGGAAAACACGAATGCGGCACCCGTCCCGACGGCGATGAGCGTGTTCATGTCGGTGGAGCCGTGACTCAATCCCTTCCAGGCTCGGACGTAGAACTGGCGTCCGGCCCACGCCATGATGGCGGTGGTGAGGACGAGGAGCGACCAGGCCAGCATCGCCGGTGGCACGTTGTACAGCCACGGCAGCACGGCGCGGATGGATGGGTCGAGCACCTGCATCGTCCAGCGCATGAACGGGTCGGCCATGCCGTCCCCGACGTGCGCATTGGCTGCCATGAGCGGCATGGAGATGATCATGGCGACGCCGCCCGCGATGAGCGCGACGATCGATTTCCGCTTGAGGGCCCGGAATTCCTCTACCCGGGCCTCGTCCTGCGCCTGCTGCTCCTCTACCGCGGTGCGATCGTCTGCCGGAAGCTCGGCGCCATAACCGGTCTTGCGGATCTTCTCCACCAGCGACGAGACATCCACAACCGACGGATCGAACCGGACCGTCGCGCTGTTGGTCATGAGGCTGACCGTGGCCTCGCCGACGCCCTCGGTGCGCTCCAGCACGCGTTGCACGCGCGCCTGGCACGCTGCACACGTCATCCCCGAGACCGGAATCGCGACGCGGGACGAACTGCTCGAGTCGCGGCTGGCGGGTGACGAGTCGAGGGTCGCACCAGATGCGACGGCGAGAGGTGCAGTAAAGCCTGGCGCTGCACGGGCGGTACGAGTGCCTTTCACGCGGCCTCGCTGGCCTCGTATCCCGCGTCGGCAACAGCGTCGATCAGCGCGCCGATTCCAACACGCCCCTCGTCGATGGACACGGTGGCCTTGCCGATCGAGACCTCGTCGACGTTCACTCCGTCCACGCCAGCCAGCGCCTCCTTCACGGCATGCACGCAGTGGCCGCAGCTCATGCCCGTCACGTCCAGCTTCACCTGCTTCATGGGTCCCCTGCCTTGTCGCATGGTCTGCCGGCACCGCCGGACGGCGGGCCGGCACAGAGAGCCTAGGATACCCCCTCCCCCTATGTCAAGTGGGGATCTCCGCTGACCTGGAAGGGGGACCGGAGCCTGGTCCGGCGAACGCGCGTCTCGGCTGTCGGCACGCCGCCGCCAAGGGCATCAACCGCAGGGGACGCCGGTGACGCGCACGGTCTTCCCCGCGGCTCGGCGAAGTCAAGGAAGCATGAAGCCCGCGTCGCCGAGCGCGGACAGGACGTGTCGGCGGACATCGGGCGGCATGAGCTGACGGCGTTGGCCGGCGTGCAGTGCCTCGAGAAACCGTTTGCCGAAGTCGTGGTGTGGCAGACACGACCGGCACTGATCGAGATGCTGGCGCACCTCCGCCATGCGGTCCTCGGTGAGCTCCTGATCCAGGTAGTCCCAGAGCTGGCGCACCGCCGAGGGGCAGTCGATGTCCTGGATGCCGTCAGGCATTGCCCTGCGCCTCGTCGCTCACCGGGAGTGGAAGCCCCGCATCACGCGCAAAGCTCCGCAGCCGCGCCTGCAACTGTCGCCGGGCCCGGAACAACCGCGATCGAATGGTACCGATCGGCACGCCCAGTATCCCGGCGGCCGCCTCGTAGGACTGGTCTTCCACGTCGACGAGGAGGACGGTTGAGCGGAAAGGCTCCTCGAGATCGGCCAGTGCCCGATCGAGCGCCGGGCCGAGGTCGACCGTCGCCAGTCGCTCATCGGTACCGTCGTCCATCATCGCCCGGTGCTGCCTCGCGGCGGCGATAGCTTCGGTGTCGGCGTCATCCACCTCGACCTCGAACCGCTTGCTCTCCCGCGAGCGCAGGAAGGCGTTCCGGCAGATGGTGAACAGCCAGCGACGGCAGTCGCTGCCGGGTTCGAAGGTGTGCCACGAGCGGTATGCACGAAGATAGGTCTCCTGCACGATATCCTGCGCGTCCGACGGATCGCGCGTCAGCGACAGGGCAAACCGGTAGACGTCATCCATGAACGGGAGGGCGTCGCGTGCGAAACTCGCGTCCTTCGTCGTGCGGCCTTCGACGTGATCCGCCATCTGAGGCACCAAGCCGGTCGAGTGATCCCGGGTTCCCGTTCGTCGCCTGGGTGAGCGAATCTAATGCGAGTGAATCGGTCGGCCATTGTGTCGCCGCGGGCGGTGCAGGGGCACAGTCGGGCGGTCACGGGTATCTTCCGGCACTCCGAACCCAGCCGCCATGTCACCTGGAGACATCCGCCGCGATTACCGCCTGGCCTCGCTCGACCCGGCCAGCGTCGATCAGGATCCCGTTGCCCAGTTCCGCGCCTGGTTCGATGAAGCCCAGGCGGCGGGGATCCACGAGCCCAACGCGATGACTCTGGCGACGGCGACTCCGGACGGCCGGCCGTCGGCCCGGATCGTGCTGCTCAAGACGATCGACGAACGCGGCCTCGGCTTCTTTACCGATTACCGCAGCCGCAAGGCCCGGGAGCTCGACGCCAATCCACGCGCGGCCCTGGCGATTGCCTGGCCCGCACTCGAGCGCCAGGTCCGCGTCGAGGGAACCGTGGCACGAATCGCGCCGGAGGAGTCGGCCTCGTACTTCCAGTCACGCCCGTTAGGCTCGCGCTATGGCGCGTGGGCGTCGATCCAGAGCGCGGTCATTCCGGGCCGGGCGTGGCTGGAGAACGAGGTGCGCAACGTGGAGCAACGCTTCCCCGACGGCGATGTGCCGCTGCCTCCCCACTGGGGTGGGTTTCGAGTGACACCCGAAGAGTTCGAGTTCTGGCAGGGGCGAGGGAGCCGACTGCACGATCGCGTGCGCTACCGCAGGCAGGACGCCATCTGGCTGATCGAGCGGCTGTCGCCCTGAGTTGCGCGTCAACGTCGGCGGCAGTGCCGAGGCTGACAAGCAGGGTAGGGTTAGCCAGCCGGCCTGAGTCGTGAGTGCTGGATGCTCGACCTGCTTCCTGGTCCTGGAGCTGGTGCGGGTGCTGGGCCTAACCCCAGCGCCAGCACGAGTCACTCAGTTCCAGCACCCAGTACTGACCACTCAGCCAGAGCCGGCCTGAGTCCTGAGCGCTGGATGCTCGACCTGCTTCCTGGTCCTGGAGCTGGTGCTGAGCAAAACCCCAGCCCCAGCATGTGTCACCCAGTTCCAGCACCCAGTTCTGAGCATTCAGCGATCTGGCCTGAGTTTCAGGATGGGCACGAGGCTAGTACGGTTGCGCCTCCACTGCCTCCTTCAGCAGCTTCTCGTATGATGCGAAGCGCGTAGCCCGAATCTCCCCTCGCTCCAGCGCAGTCCGCACGCCGCACTTCGGCTCCACCAGGTGCGTGCAGTCGGCGAACCGGCACTCCTCCTTCCGCGCCCGGATCTCCGGGAAGCACTCGTCCAGGCCTTTCGCCGGAACGCCCCACAGCCCGATTTCGCGGAGGCCCGGCGTGTCGACCACGTACCCACCATCGGGCAACGGGTGAAGAAAGGCGCCCACCGTGGTGTGCCGTCCCTTGTTGACCGACGCACTGATCTCGCCGACGCGGAGTTTGAGGCCGGGATAGAGCGCGTTGAGCAGCGACGACTTTCCCGCCCCCGACGGTCCCGTCAGCGCCGACGTGCGCCCCCGGAGCGCCGCGCCGAGATCAGCCATTCCCGTTCCGCTCTTGCTGCTGGTGTAATGGACCGGGTAACCGAGGTCCTCGTACCCGCCGAATAACGCCGTCGCCTCCGCCTGGTCGGCGAGGTCCATCTTGTTGATGACGATCCGTGCCGCGAGTTGGTTCGCTTCCGCGATTACGAGAAAGCGATCGAGCATTGCCGGATGCGGCTCCGGCCGCCGTAACGCGAAGACGACGACAACCTGGTCGATGTTGGCGGCGATGACCCGCTCGCGGGGTGATCGCCCCGGACTGCGGCGGGCCAGGCGCGAGCGGCGGGGCAGGATTTCGGCGATGGTCCAGTCCCCGCCGTTTCCTTCGCTGCGCAGCACCACGTCATCGCCAACCGCCAGCTTCACGCCGGCTTCATGCTTCACCCTTCCCTGAAGCGCGGCGACGACCGTGGTTCCGTCCTGGCGGCGCACGTGCCATTGGCCGCCCGTGCCGTGCAGCACGACCCCCCGCGTCACGCGTCCTCGTCCCGCATGACGTCCCACCAGCGGCGCTGCGGCCGCGCGGCGGCCTGCCGGATCAATCCGTCGAGGAGGGATTTCACCTCACCCAGCGCCATCGCGCCTAACGCTTCCGCCGCCTCGCGGGCCGTGGCGCCGTGCGCCAGGAACGGGGTCTCCAGGTGCCCCTCGACGCCCTGCGTCCCCATACGGCGCCAGCGCACGAAGAGGAAGAACGCTCCCCAGGGTCGCTCGGGCTCGCCGGTCCGGTCGGTCTCGATGGCGACGCTGTACGACAGGCCATCGCTTCCCTCGAAGGCGGCCGGCCTTGCGTGAACCGCCATGTATCCACCGATGGTGTTCTCATCGCCGCGCGATGGATCGGGAGGGAGGAAGCGACCGGGCACTTGAGAGCAGGGGGCAGAGGGCAAGGCGCGGCGACCGTCAGGGGACTCGAGTCATGGCAACGGGGGGTTCGACCGCCAGACGCAACACCGGCGCTGCCCCGGCACTGCCTGACGAGCGGCCGCCGATGTCCCAGGCCACGATGCCGTCGTCGCTTTCCGGCTCGAGCAGGTACATCGCGACCACGCCCAGCGGTTGACCGACGGGAACGACCCAGGTGCCGGCAGCCAGCGTGACCGGACGCCCGGCTTCCCATCGACCGGCCAACCGCACGAGCCGGCGTCCCTCGAACGCATTCGGGCTGACGACGGTTGAATCCACGACGAACTGTGGTCCTGCGTCCCCCTGCCAGGGCGCGCTCAGACGCCATACCGCGATGCCGTGCAGCCTGACGAGGTTGACCGCCGCCGTATCGCCGGACGCGATGCCGAATCCCCACGGCGCCGGCCGCGTTACCGTCGGCGCGAAACGGTCGAAGATCTTCATCGCCACCGTGCGGAACCGACCAGTGCGCCGCATGCCCGGAGGCATCCCCGCTTCGTACCTTGCCGTATCGCCCATGCGCTCGACTTCCTCGTACGAAACCGGCCCCTCGAACGGCGTCTGCGTCAACTGGGCGCGAACCGGAACGGGCGGCAGAGAGGCCGCGCCGCGGCGCAGCGCCTCATCCGATCGGCGGGCCAGGTCCATGATCGGTCCGGCCCGCTCGGCGACCAGCGAGAGCAACTCCTTCGTGAACGCGTAAGCCGAGCGTACCCGCTTGTCGAACGGATCGTGCGAGTAGGTCTCGCTCAGAATCGAGATACGACCGCGCAAGGCATAGTAGTTCGTGCCGAATCGGGGGACGTGCTCGTACGTACGCCACTCCGTCGGTGGCGTGGCAGGCGTCATGCCGGGAGGAGGAGGCCCACCGCCGCGACCTCCGCGTCCACCGGCTCGACCCCCACCGCCGCCGCCACGACCGAAGTTTCCGTAGTCGAACGCCTCCACGCCATGTCGCTCGCGCAGGCGCCGGCGCAGGTCAGGCAGGAAGGAATCGCGGGCCCACGCGCCGCCGAATGTCACACCAGGAAGCTCCGCGGCCGGATTGAGCGAGGGCGCATAGGTCAGGTTGTAGCCGTGGTAGCTGCCGTCAGTAGTGTGCAGGTCCACGAAGACGTGCGGATCCCAGGCGTTGAACATCGCGAGGGAGGCTTTGGTCTCGGGAGCGTCTGCCTTGGTGTAGTCACGATTCAGGTTCAGGCCGGAAGCGTTCGGCCGCGTGCCGACGAGTTCCGGCCCATTCTGCGACCCACGGCTCCGGGCCTGCGGTGCCAGCCTCTCGTTGCCGTCGGCGTTGTAGTTGGGAACGGCGATGAGCACGATGGAGTCGAGCACGTTGGCACGCCGGTCCAGCAGCAGGTCACGCACCAGCGCCTGAAGTGCTTCCTTCCCCTCCACTTCGCCGCTGTGAATGTTGCCTTGCACGAAAACCACCGGCCGTCCCGAGCGGCGGGCTTCGTCAGGCGATGCGAACAAGGGTCGTGACGCCACGACGTACGGCAGGTCGCGCCCCTCGGTCGTACGGCCCATTACTCCGGTGTGGACCGGCACGCCAAGCCCTCTCAGGCTGTCGACGAACGCCACCACGCTGGCATGCGTGGAGGTTTCCCTGTATCCGGTCCGCTCGGCTTGCGTCCGGGGGCCCGCCGGCGTCGATACCAGCTGCACCGAACGACTGCCACACGACAACGTCGCCGCGAGCGCGAGCGTTGTTGCCAGGAATCCGGTGACCGGGCCGTTCAGCGGCCGCACGCGGTCCGAGCGACTGCGAAGCACAGCGACCTCCCCAGGTGAGGCGTGACGAGCTTCCGACACGGCGCGCGCCGGAACCGATCCCGGGGCGAATCTATGTCGAGGGCACGTCTGAACAGAGGGCAGAAGGCAGTGGCCCCAGGCGAGAGGCAAGGGTCAGGCCGTTCCTCGGCCCTCTGCCCCCTGCCCCCTGCCCTCTGCCCTCTGCCCTCTGTCCTCGTCCTCTGCCTCAGCCCTCTGCCCTGCCCTCAGAACCAGGTCGTGATGGTCACCACCAGGTTTCGGCGTGGCTCAGGCCGGAAGAAGCCCGCGTTGGCCACTTCCGCGAAGAGTTCATTCGTCAGGTTGTTCACCTGCAGACCCAGTTCCTGACGGAGGCCACCGGCGGTGGTCCAGGGCACCAGTCCTCCGCGCACGTTGTGCACCGTGAACGCCGGCAGCTCGTCGCCCACCGGGCTGGTGCCCGCCACGATCTGCCGTTGCCGGCCGTTGTACCGCACGCCGTATTCCGCCCACCACCGTCCTGCCGGCGCACGGTAGCCAATCGTTGCGTTTGCCTTGCTGGCGAAGACCTCGCCAACCGAGAGCGCCGGATCGTTCAGGTTCCTCGAGAGCAGCCGCGACCAGTTCGCGGTCGCCGTCACACGGTCGGTCACGAGTGCCGTCACCGACACCTCCGCACCCCGAACACGCAGCGCCGCCACGTTGACGTTCTCATACCGCGGCAGCCCATCGATCGAGTCGCCGGCAAAGGCGATCCGGATGCCGTCCGTGATCCGGTTCTGGAAGATGAACACTTCGGCGCGCACCCGTTCCCAGTCCATTTTGGCGCCGAGGTCGACATTCAGACTCTGTTCCGGCTTGAGGTCCGGAGTCGCGCTCTGATAGGACGATCCTTCAGGCGTTGGCCCATCGAAATACCGCTCGACCAGGTTCGGCGCGCGGAAGCCTCGTCCTACGGAGGCGACCAGGTTCAGGGCGCCGTTGGCCCGGAACAGCGCGTTCACCGCATACACGCCGGTCGAGTTGGTGACCCCGGCCGCCGATACCGAGCCCGTCGATCGAGGCTTCGACTCTGTCGCCTGGAACCGGCCGCCGGCGACGACCGAGAAGCGATCGTGGAGCCGCATGTCGTTCTGCACGAACAGACCGAACGACGAAAGCGTCGCGTTGGGAATCTGGCTCCGGTTGCTGATTTCTGTCATCGGTGGTCCGAAGCCGATGACGCTGGTGACCGATGAATCGCGACCCCGGGCGTCGTCGCGGAAGAAGTCAGCGCCGTAGGTGAGCACGTTGCTCGAGAAGATCCGGGCCGCTTCGGCGCGGAATCCCACGGTCGTCACGTCCGTCCGGTTGCGGGTCTGGACTTCCACGCCCGCGCCCGGTGGCGTGCCCGGACCGAACGGAGCCCAGATGTTCTGTGCCAGGTCGCGACCATTCGTCACCCGGTACACGGCGAGACTGGCTTTGGTCACGAACGGGCTGGAGAGTACGCCGGAATTGGCCCCCATGGTGACCTTCGAAACCGCGTGCCTGGGATACAGGATCTGGATTCGTGTTTCCCCACCCAGCAGCGACGGTTCGATGAACCCGAAGCCCGAATTCTCCGCGCCGTACTGCTCCGCGCGCAGGAACGCACCGTGACCCGCGGCGGACTTCCAGCCGACGTATCCGTTCAGTGTCTCGTCATCCACGCCACTGTCCTGGACGCGGGCGTCATCGCCCAATGTGACGTTGCCGTACGAACCGGCCGGCGCGAAGTAGCTTCCCGCCTGACGAAGGGACCCGCCGGCCTGCACCGCGAGTCCGCCAGCACGCCACGCGAGTCGCGCGTCACCCCGGTTGCTCGAGCCCGCGTCGCCGTAGCGGTAGCCAAGGCGGCCGCTGAATTCGCTGCCGGTTGTGCCCGTGGGCGACGACGTGATGAGGTTCATCACACCGCCTATCGCGTCGGTGCCGTACAGGACCGAGGAAGGCCCGCGAACGATTTCGACGCGTTCCAGGGCGGTCACATCGACCAGGCTGGGCAGTTCGCCGAAGTCCTGCTGGCGGCGCGTATTTCCGAGGCGCAGTCCGTCCTCGAGAAGGAGAACGCGTTGTCCGCGCTGACCGCGAATCGACGGACGGAGCTGATTCGCACCAACTCCAATCACATCGAGGCCGGCCATCTCGCGAAACAACTCCACGATATTGGCTGGCGCGCGGCGCTGCATGAGTGCGGCATCGATGACGGCGACTGGCGCCGCAATGTTCTGGACATCGGTCTCGCTCCGCGTGGCGGTCACGGAGACGGCCTTGAGAGGAACCGCGATGCTGTCCGGATTGGGCGCCCCCTGGGCCGGCGCGCTGACGGGGAGGAGGATGGCCGCGAGCAGAGTGAGAATCGGCGCGGCCGCTGGGATTCGGGTAGTGGATGTCATGGCACGCACGATGCTCGCCCGCCATGCTCCGCTCCATTGTGAGTTGTACGTAGCCCGCCTGTGGTGGATTACCCGACGATCAGCCCGTGTTTCAGGCAGTACCTCGTCAGGCCGGCCACCGAGCGGATCCCCAGTTTCCGGGTCAGCGATTCGCGGTGCACTTCGACCGTCCGACGCGAGATTCCCAGTGCGGCAGCGATCTCCTTGTTCGCCAGCCCCTGCGACACACCGATGAGGACCTCGCGCTCGCGGGCAGTCAGCGTGTCCGGACCCGGCTCCGCCTCCGGATCCTGGTGTGGTTCGATCAGTGATGCGGCGATCCGGCTCGTGATTACCGGCGAGAAGAACGCTTCGCCCGCATGCACCGACCGCACGGCGGCGCGTACATCTTCCGGGGGAGAGTCCTTGCGGAGGTACCCATGCGCTCCGGCCCGCATCGACTCGCGGATGTACTCGGCATCGTCGTGCACGCTGAGAATCAGAATGCGCGTCGATGGCGAGCGGTCGAGGACCTGCGACACGGCGTGCAGCCCGGAACCCCCTGGCATGGAGATATCGAGGATCAGTACGTCCGGACGGAGCTCATGGCTCAAGGCGACGGCGGCCGCCGCGCTTCCCCCTTCGCCGACGATGCGAAACGTGGCTGCATCGTCGAGCACGGTCCGGACACCTTCGCGCACGATGGCGTGGTCGTCCACGACGAGGACGCGGATTGGCTCGGTCATGAGTTCGCTGCCGGACTCGTGGGAACGCTGATGGTGACCTGCACGCCCGCGCCGCGCCGCGACCGGATGCGCATCTCACCGCCTACCGCGGCCGCGCGCTCGCGCATTCCCGCCAGACCGAGGTGCCCATTCGCTTCCAGGCTGTCCAGACTCAGTGCTGCGTCGAATCCGGGACCTTCGTCCGCGATTTCCATCCGCAGGACCCCGTTCGCTTCCGACAACACGACGTGCACCAGTTGCTCATCCGTATGACGGGCCACATTCGACAGCCCTTCCTGGAGCGCGCGATAGAGCACCACCTCCGCCTCACGGGACACGTTCGGCAGGGTGGGCGGCGCCGAGAGTTCCACGCGGCGATGGTGTTGCGACTGGAACTCGGCGACCAGCGAGCGGAGCGCGGGCAGGAGCCCCAGGTCATCCAGCAGCGCAGGGCGAAGACCCATCGTCAGGTCGCGGATGCCTCGCAGGCTGGTATCCACCAGGCCCAGCGCGCGGGTCACCTGGTCCCGGAGTCCGGCATCGACGCGCTCGGCCACGCTGCCCAGGTTCAGCCGTAGCGCGGCGAGTACCTGCGCCGTCTCGTCATGCAGCGCGAGTGACAGGCGGCGGCGCTCCTCCTCGTGTTGCCGCACCATCCGGCGCGACAGGTGTTCGAGCTCCAGGGAGCGGAATCGCAGGCGTTCGTTGAGCTCGTGGTTCACGAGCAGCAGGATCCCCGCGCCGACTCCCAGTGTGAAGAGGATGTCGAGATAGTACCCCCAGGGTGACCAGACTCCCCTCGCTCGGAGGATGGGATAGTCCAGGTGGTGTATGGTCCAGAGCAGGAACGTGAATGCCAGGACCGTGGCGCCGGCCGACGGGTGCGTGCGGCGGTAGCGGAGGAACATGATGCCGGTGACCAGCGTCGCGCCGCTGAGGAAGGCGACGGCCGGGCCGGCCGCGAGGAGGAAGTTCCGCAGCTGGTAGATGGCTATCCAGGACCAGAGCGCCGGGAAGGCGACGATGACCACGAACCAGCGTCTCCAGCGCGAAGCGCCGGCGAAAACGGCAGCACTCCAGAGGAGCGCCAGCGCCGTCCAACCGGTGATGACCTGATGCCAGTACAGCCACGCCGGTTGCTGCGTGGTCAGATACCCGCCGATGGCGGCCAGACGGGCGAGGTAGGTCCCCCAGGCAACGGCGAACCACCCGAAATAGGGGCGCCGGGTGGCGATCCACATACCCACGCAAAGGAGCAGTACCAGCAGCGTGATGGTGGCCTGCAGGATCGCAGCATCGAGCTCGACGAGAGGTTCCGGCATCGTGGCTGGCGCCTAGCGAACCATGACGAGTGCGACCATTCCGATGAACTCGTCCTGTTCCAGCGGCCAATTCACCGGAGCATCCATTTCCGAGCCGTCCAGCCGGATGTTCAGGCGGTGCAGTCCCGGGGGAACCCGGTAGTAGCCGCGCCACTCACCGCTGTCCTGCCGGATCAGGGGAACAGGAATCCAGTCGACGAAGTCGGCCATGATCTCGACCACCCGCGCGCCCGGAGCCCAGACACGAATCTCGCGGATGTCCGTCGAGTCGAGCGCGGGTCCGACGACCAGGGCAAGGCGGGCGGTCACCGGCAATTCCGGCCGGCGCGGGCGCGGCGGTGCCGGCAGCAGCGGCCGCCGGTACGGTGGGAGCCACCCGTCAGGCAGTCGCAGACCGAAGGCCAGGTATCGTCCCGCAGGGAGGTTCTGGATCAGATCGGCTGGATAGCTGCCCGCGTTGACCGTGGCGTACAGCTCGTTCCATACGGGGAACGTCGCGCTCAAGCCGCCCCACGCCGAATTCCCCCGCAGGGCTTCCCCGCCCCGGGCGCCTAACGACACGCCGAGTATCGCCCGCTCGCGGAGCCAGGTGACCCGGGCCTCGGAATCCACCAGCCGGTCGCCGGTTCCCAGTTGCATGGGGGTGGCCGACAGCGCCGCCTCCAGCGTGCCGCGACGCACGAAGGCGTACGCTTCGCCGAGCATGATATTCCGCCAGAATCGGCCGTCGAATGCCCGGGCGACGGCGATCTCGGCGTAGGCGCCCTGGTCGGCGCGCTCGAACCGGATCCGGGCTCGCCCGGTGGCCTGTGCGGTGGGCATGAATCCGGACTGGATGGTCGTCGCCGCATCAACCAGCACCTCGCCCCGGATGGACGTGAAGAGCGGCGAGAAACGCGGATCGACCGCGATGGCCGCCGATCGGCGCGCGCCTTCCACGCCGGCCTGCATGCTCAGCCGTCCGTCGTCGAACACCGAGACCAGTCCGTAGGCGGACCTCGTGGCACGTTCCGTAGCGAGCACGACCGCCTCGTACAGCGTCAGCGCGCCGGCGGTCAGGCCCGTTTCGTAACGGACGATCGCAAAGCTCGCGTCACGGGTCCGCACCGGCGTCTGAGCCACACCGGGAACGGACAGGAACGCGCCAAAAAACAGTGGCGCGGCGAGGTGTAACACCCCGCCGCGCAGCTCGAACCAGGTGATAGCCGTTGCCGGGTTACGGGCGCTTGGAGTCCTTGCCGCGAGGAGCAGGCGGACGCACGATCTCGCCCTTGCTGCCGACTGCGGAGCCCCTGAGGTTGCCGTTCGCCATGGGATCCGCCGGACGAGCGGTGCCGCGCGTCGAAGGTAATGTCGCGCCGGGGGTGACGCCATCGGGCACGCCGGCTTCGATGGCCTGCACCACGCCGACCGCCCTGGTGAACGCGGCCAACCCGGCCGGCATCCCGCCGCCGATGTCGCGCTCGACGTCGTCCTGCATCAGCCGTAGCTGCAGTTCGCTGGCGCCCGACATGGCCAGGTTCACCAGCAGCCTGGACGCCGTGTCCGACGGGACGCCCAGCTTGATGAGATACGCAATCGTGTTGAGGGCCGAGGCGTATCGACGCTCGATTGTCGCGTCGCGGAACCGCACCAGCTCATCTTCCTTGGCACCGGCGCGAAGCGCCTTGGCCCCCGCGTTCACCTCCATTGGTGTCGCGTTAGGCCCGAGCAGCGTCCGGGCGCGCCGCAGGTCGGTCGCCCAGCGTCTGACCCCCGCCAGAATGACGTCGGGCCGGCCCCGCTTCTGCGTCCCCTCCAGGGCATACTGCACCAGCGGTTCGGGAAAGAGCCCTTCGGACACCAGCGAGTCCCAGATCGCGCCCACCGCCGACCGGATGCGCGGATCCACCCGCGTCTCGATGCGAACGTCCGACGGCGCCGCGGTCCACGCGACGGACGCCAGAGCGCCAAGGGCCAGGAGGGAGCGCGCGCGGGTCCGCATCAGCGCTTCGTCGTCACGGTGACAACCGAGTTTGGCGATCCGAAGTCACTCGGCTCCTGCGGCGCGTTGGGGTCGGTGACTCGCCGATCGCCGTCCAGGATGAACTGGTACTGATAGACCCCGGGCAGGAGCGGCACCGACACGGTCCAGACACCCTCGGAGACTTCGACCAGCGGGTTTGCCTGCTCGTCCCAGTTGTTCACTGACCCGACCAGCGCCACGGACTGGAGACCCTTCTGATAGAAGGTGAACTGCTGCATCACCGGACGCACCGCCTCCGATACCGGGATCAGGTCGCCCGACTCGATTGGCGCATTGGCGACCTGAACCTGCTGGATGGGCTGGAGGCTCGACACGCCAAGCGCCACGACGCCAACGAGGGCCGCGGCAGCCGTGAAGGCTCCCACAGGAGACAGCCGAACGGTCAACGGCCTGGCATACCAGGGGCGGCGATGCTGGTGCCCCGGATGCAATGGAATCACCTCGGGGGCATCCACCGCCGCCATGACACGTTCGTCGAAGCGCGGGTCGAGACGCAC
>DASWGU010000220.1:0-10170 GCA_036393555.1 Gemmatimonadaceae bacterium | reverse complement strand
GTCCGCGTTGATGGTGAGCGATCCGGTGGTGAACGCCGCGCTGCAATCCACGCCGGCCAGCGGATGGTACCAACCCGCTGCGTGGCCGTTGATCTGTGAGAACGGGTAGACCCCAGCCAGATCTTCCGGCGCGAGCGAACTGTCCGAGCAGCCGGACAGTCCCATCACGACACCAACGGCACACACTTGCGTGACTCGCATGAACCGTCTCCACGCTCGACTGGTGGACGGGCCAGCAGGGGCGGGCTTCACGTACCGTGGAGGCCGCCGCATGTTCCCGACGATGGCGCCAGTCGCCCGCTGTTGGGGGGAAAGGATGGCTGACGGGCGCCGGCTTGCAGAGTGTTTGGACTACGGGATGGGAATGGTCACCGCCGGCATCGGAGCGACCGTCGGGAGGAGCTGTGGCTGCCCCAGCGTCCGATAGACCGCTGGAAGGCCTGTCGCGATGATATCGTTGATTTCCTGCACCGCGGCCACCAGATCCGCGCGGGCCTCGCGCGCGATCCGCTGGTTCACCTCCGTGGGCCGCGATGTCGCGTTCAGGAGCTGGTTCTTCACGCCGCCGAGCTGGTTCCGCACGGCGGCGCCGCCTCCCCGTCCGCCGCCACGTCCCGCGGTCGCCGGCTGGCCGGGCGCGGGCACCGAGAACTGGCGCCGCAGCGTCGCGAGCCGCCCCTCCAGCGCGTCAACCGACGTGCGGAGTGCCCCCGGCGGATTCGGCGCGCGGGACACCAGCTCCTGCACCGCACGCAGATGCCCGCCTAACGCGCGGATCCTCCCGGCCGCCTCGCCCGCCACCGCCTGGAGACGGTGCACGGCGAGTGACACGTCGTGCCAGAGCTTCCGGTCCGCATCGCTGATCATGGCCAGTGGATCTCCGTTCACGTTGACCGTCCGCGTACCCACCTCGCGACCATCCACCGACAGCGCCACTCGATAGGCGCCTGGCATCACGAACGGCCCCCGTCCGCCGCTCCGCCCACCACCCGACACGAGCGAGTCCGGGATCGACTGGTACCGGAGGTCCCACTGGACCCGGTGCACCCCGGCACCCACCCTGTCCTCGAACGCGTCGGCCGCCAGCTCACGCACCACCGCGCCCGAGCCATCAGTGATCCGCGCCGAGACCGAACGGGCCGGCGCACGCAGGTAGTACGTCACTGCCGCACCCGGCTCCGGGTTCTTCCCCCAGAAGCGACGATCTCCCGGTCCACCGAAGCTTGGACGGAACGACCCCTCGTTGAACGAGGCCGCCGGCCGGAGGTCGAAGAGGTACGCAGCAGCAGCCATCGCTGCGGGCGCCTGCTGGAACGGCGTCAGGTCGTCCAGGATCCAGATGCTGCGCCCGTGCGTCGCCAGGATCATGTCGTTGTCGCGCGGATGAATCGTGATTTCCGCAATGGGGACCGTCGGCAGGTTTGCCCGCACGCGCATCCACTGCCCGCCCCTGTTGATCGACACGAACAGCCCGAACTCGGTGCCCACGTAGAGCACGTTGGCGTTCTTCGGGTCCTCGGTGATCGTGCGCACGGCCTGTCCGTCGGGTATGCCCGTGGTGATGGCTCGGAACGAGCTGCCGAAGTCGGTGCTCACGTACACGTACGGCTTGTTGTCGTTGGCCGCGTGGTTGTCGAAGCTGACGTAGACCGTGCCGTCGTCGTGCCTCGACGCCGCGATGCGGGACAGCGGCGCCAGCCGTGGGAGCCCGGGGAAGCGGCCGGTCAGGTTGGTCCAGTTGGCGCCGTTGTCACGCGAGACGTGCATTGTGCCGTCGTCGGCACCGGTGTAGAACAATCCCGCGCGCCGCGACGACTCGACGAAACTCACCAGGTTGCCGTAGTTCGACACGCCATCGTTCCGTGCGATGGCAATGTCGCTCCCCCGCACGCCCATGATGCGAATCGTGTCGCGGTTGACTCGTGCGGTCAGGTCCGGACTGATGACCTGCCAGGTGTCGCCGCGGTCTGTCGAGCGGAAGACCACGTTCGCCGCCGCATAGAGCGTATTCGGCGCGTGCGGCGAGAGTTGCATGGGCGTGTCCCAGTTCCATCGGTACGGCGCCTCGCCACGGGGCGGCTGCGGCCGGATGTTCTTCCGCTCCTGGGACACGCGGTCCACGCGGTTCAGGTTCCCGCCCTGCGATTCGCTGAACAGAATCCGTGAATTCGTGGGATCCGCCAGGGTAACGAACCCGTCGCCGCTCCCGATGTTGCGCCAGTCGAAGTTGCCGATGCCGATGTCGGAGCGCACCGCGCTGGGCCCGTACCACGACGCATTGTCCTGCAGACCGCCGTACACCCGGTACGGTGTGTCCATGTCGTAGCTGGCGTGGTAGAACTGGCCGATGTCGATGTTGTCGATGAAGTCCCACTTCACACCGCGGTCGTACGACACGTTGATGCCGCCGTCGCACCCGGTGAGCACGTGGTTGGAGTTGGCGGGATTGATCCACATGGCGTGGTGATCGGAGTGCGGCACGGTATTGCCCACGAACGTCCGACCCCCGTCGTCCGACATGTGCAGCTCCACGCCCAGCACATAGATCCGGTGATCGTCGTTCGGGTCGATGCGCACCTGGCTGAAGTACATCGGCCGAGGGTTCATGTCGCTGACCATCGTCCAGCTCGCACCCGCGTCGTCGCTGCGATACAGGCCCGTCTCCGTGGCATGCTGGATCCGCGCGTACAGAACGTTCGGGTTCTTCCGGTAGACGTCGAGCCCGATCCGGCCGAGATCTCCCTCCGGAATGCCGCGCGTCAGCTTCGTCCAGGTGCGGCCGGCGTCGCTCGACTTCCAGATGGCGCTTCCCGGTCCGCCGCCGTTGAACCCCCATGGCGCCCGCATGCGCTGGTATGTCGCTGCGTACATCACCTTGTTGTTCGACGGATCCATCAACAGCTCCGTCGCTCCGGTGAACTGGTCGACCTTCAGCACGAGCGACCAGGTAACCCCGCCGTCGGTGGTTTTGTAGACGCCACGCTCCGGGTTCGGCCCCCAGAGACTGCCCAGGGCGGCCACATATACTACGTCATGATCGACAGGGTCGACGACGATCCGCGCGATGTGGCGCGACGCGGTGAGGCCCATGTGCTTCCAGGTCTGCCCGCCGTCGATCGACTTGTATATCCCGTTCCCCCACGAGCCGCTCTGCCGATTGTTGTTCTCGCCCGACCCCACCCAGACGACGCCGGCATCGTTAGGTGGGATGGCGACGTCGCCGATGGACACGACCTCCTGGTCGTCGAACAGCGCCTCCCAGGTGGTGCCGTTGTTCATCGTCTTCCAGAGGCCGCCGGATGCTGTAGCCACGTAATACACCGACGGGTTGCTCTCCAGGACGGCAAAGTCATCGATGCGGCCGCCCATCGTGGCGGGGCCGATGTTGCGGAACCTCAGTCGTTCGAACGGTGAGGCAGCTGGCGCCTGGGCGGTCCCCTGTGCCGGAACGATCGGCGCAGAGACGACGAAGGCGATCAGGACGAACAGCGCAAGAAACCGTGGCTTTTGCATGGCAGGGTCCCGGCAGAGTACGCATACGGGGGCGGACTATCCCCGTGATTCTGCGTCCTGCCGCGCCCGCTGTCCACGACTGGACGCCCTCCTGCCTCCGGTTTCCGGCACGCCTCGAGAGGAAGCGGCGTCGCGCGCCCGGGAAATCCGGCGGAGGTGCCCTACTCCCCTCGCGGCCCCATCGTGAAAACCGGATCGCCCCAGAAGGATGCGGCGGTGGAGAGGAACTCCACCGTCAGATTGGGTAGCGCCCGCTGAATCTGCAGCGTCCACGGGGGGCACTGCGTCGGCTGGCCCAGCGCAGGCCCGCATCCCTCGAGATACAACACCTCTCCCACGATCCGCGAATCGTCGCCGGCCACGGTAATGATCCCCGGGCCGTCGGATGCGCCCGCCGGATCGCACAGGTAATAGTAGGCCACGTCGAACTGGAAACTCCCGTTCGCGTTGATCCTCAGACTCCCGGTCTGAAAGGCGGCCGCGCAGGTAACCGCGCCGACCGGATTGTAGACGCCTGGATCGACGCTGTTGACCTGCAGCAGCGGATAGGTCCCGGCCAGGCTCTTGGGCGCAAGCGGGTTATCGTCCGTGCAAGCGGACATCCCGATCGCAACGCTCAGGGCAACCATGAACACGAGGCGCATGCAGCGGCTCCGCCGGAAGAAGGACGACGAGCAGCCTGGGAGGCCTGTGAATACCGGCGACCAGGATCGAGGTTCCGCTCGGTTGTCTCGATAATGCAGTCTGGACGCATCGGCGTACACGGCCTACGTTCGCCCGGTCACCTCACGAGGAGCCCGCATGCATCGACGCGAGGCTGTCCAACTCCTCGGCGGCATCGCTGCCGTTCCGTTCCTGCCACGGGCGGCGGACGCGGCCGCCGCTCTGGCTGAGCGTGTGCACCGCGCGGTACAGGCCGGTGCGCGATTCCGGACGTTCGGCGCGGCTCACCAGGCGCTGGTCAGCCGCCTGGCCGATGCCATCATCCCCGCGACCGACACGCCCGGGGCGCTCGACGTGCGAGTCCCCGAGTTCATCGACCACGTCGTGACGGATTGGGCGGGCGCCAGCGAGCGCCGGGCGCTTCTCGATGGACTGGACGACATCGATGCCCGCGCGCGACAGGCTGGTGCGCCGGGCTTCGTGGCCCTGGATGCCACTCGTCAGGCGCGACTCCTCGAGGCGCTCGACCGGGACCGCGACGCGCCGGCGGGAGCGGGACACGCGTTCGGCCGGATCAAGTCGCTGGCCGTCTTCGGCTACTTCACCGCCGACGCCGTTCAACGGGACGTGCTGAAGACTGTCATGTTCTTCGGGGCGTACGATCCGTGCGCGCCCCTCTGAGCCGGAGCCGGCGATGCAGTCCGCGACATACGACGCGATCGTGGTCGGTTCAGGAATCACTGGCGGGTGGGCGGCGAAGGAACTGTGCGAGAAGGGACTGAACACGCTCTGCCTCGAGGCTGGGCGGCCGATCGATCCCGCGATCGACTACGTGGAGCATGTGCCGCCTTACGAGATGCCGTACCGCGGGTTGGGAGACCGCAGGCAGCTCGAGCGGTACCAGCCGGTCCAGAAGGACTGCTATGCCTGCGACGAATGGTCGGGCAAGTTCTTCGTGAACGACCTGGACAACCCGTACACCACGCCGGACGACAGTCCGTTCAGCTGGATCCGCGGGCGACAGGTCGGCGGGCGCAGCATCGCGTGGGGGCGCCAGTGCTACCGGTGGAGCGACCTGGACTTCGAGGCCAACGCGCGGGATGGAGTCGGCGTCGACTGGCCCTTCCGGTATCGCGACATTGCGACGTGGTACGACTACGTCGAGCGCTTCGTGGGGCTGCAGGGAAACCCGGAAGGACTCGGGCACCTGCCGGACGGCCAGTTCCTCTCGCCGTTCCCGCTCAACTGCGCGGAGGAACGACTGCGCGAGACGGTCCGGCAGCGGTTCGGAGGCGAGCGAGTCGTCACGCATGCGCGGGTCGCCATCCTGAGCCGGCCGCACAACGGGCGCCAGGCTTGTCACTTCTGCGGTCCCTGCGAACGAGGCTGCGCCACCTTCTCCTACTTCAACAGCGTCCACGTGACGCTGCCTGCGGCGCAGGCCACGGGGCGCTTCACGCTGCGCCCGTTCAGCGTCGTGCACAGCGTGATTTTCGATCCGCGAACGCGGCGTGCCCTGGGGGTCCGGGTCATCGATGCGAATACGCGGCAGGTCATCGAGTACCGGGCGCGCATCGTCTTCCTCTGCGCTTCGACGCTGGAGTCGACGCGCATCCTGTTGAACTCGGCCACGCCCGAGTTTCCCGACGGCCTGGCGAATTCCAGCGGCGTCCTGGGCCGCTACCTGATGGACCACATCATGGGTGGTGGGGCGTACGGAGTGGTCCCATGGCTGGCAGACCGCAAGACGGTCGGGACCGCCCGGAGCGGGTTCTACATTCCGCGCTTCCGCAACGTGCGAAACGTCCACGCGGACTTCCAGCGAGGGTACGCATTCCAGGGTAGGGCGTATCGCATCGGCTGGGATCGAGGGCGCTCCGGTGCAGGCTTCGGCGCCGACTTCAAGTCGTCGCTCACTCGCGACCTGGGGCCGTGGACATTCCGGATCTACGGTTTCGGCGAGCACCTGCCCGGTGCCGGGAACCGCGTGTCCGTCGACCCGGCGCTCGTCGATGCGTGGGGCGTGCCGGCCCTCCGCATCGAATGTCGCTATGACGAGAACGCCAGGCGAATGCTGAAAGACATGGTCGTGACGGCGACGGAGATGCTGGAGGCCGTCGGCGCGACGGAGATCACTCCGATCGAGGAGAACAACCCGCCGGGGCTGGTCATTCACGAGATGGGGACGGCGCGGATGGGCCGGGACCCGAAAACGTCGGTGCTGAACGGGTGGAACCAGTGCTGGGACGTACCTAATGTGTTCGTCACCGATGGCGCCTGCATGGCATCCACTGCGAACCAGAACCCGTCCATCACGTACATGGCGCTCACGGCCCGCGCCGTGGATCACGCGGTCGAGTTGATGAAACGCAACGAACTCTGATCCGCGCAGGCCGGCCGGGCTGGCTGGATGAAGAACGCCCACCGTCGGGGCGACCCGGGGCTCCGGGCGTTGTGTCCCCCGATGGTGGGCGTGGGCGTGAGTGATCCGCTATTTCACCGGTTTCATCATCACGCCGTTCATCCGTGCGCCGTCCTTTCCGTCCCTCCCGACGCGTGAAAACGTGACGGTACGATCGACTGCCGGATCCTGCTGCCACAGCCGGATCTGCCCTGCCGCCACGGCGTAGAAGCCGAGTTCGGTAGGCGGCTGAATGTCCCTGACATCGGGATCGGAGACGGCATGTGCGTAGGTACCATCGTCGAAGAACTCCCAGCGATGTGCCACACCGAGTTCATCCGTGTAACCGAACGCCTGCTTGAACAGCCCGGTGGTTTCGAAGGGCGGGCTTCCCGGCGACCCGGCAGAAACGCGCAGCCCCATCTCGGCGGCCTCCCACGCCTCTGCAGCCTGCTTGGCGCAGTCCGCTGCGCGGGCCTTCTCGCCGCGCGCCTTGTAGTACTCGGCCAGCATCATGTGAATGCGCGTGGCGTCCTTCAGGTCACCGCGCTTGTGATACTGCAACATCAGGAGGATCTGCTTTTCCTCCTCGTTGGTGGCGGCCTTCGGCAGGCCGGCGACGTCGAACTTCTCAACGATGGCTGTCCTGGGTGCCGCCTGCGGCGAGGCGGCGACAGGTATCGTCAGCACCAGTGCGAGGAAGAGGAGAGGGGTCCGCATGGAAACGCTCCTCGGCGGGTTGATGGGGCAATGGATGTTTGCCGGGCCGGATTGGCGTCTGTTGGATCTTCCCGGACGGTTGTCCGGTGAAACCCGACCCGGGCCGACCAGCGTGATACCGGGCCAGCTACCCGACCGGGTGATGAGGGTGCGCCAGGTTCCGGATCGGACGGAATACGTGACCCGTCATGTAGTCGCCCACGCGAACGCCCCATTCGTCATGCCACATCCGGTACGCCATCCACCCCAGGTAGAACGCGTCGATCACGATCGCGAGCAGGATCAGCGCGATTGGGAGAAGCATCGCAGCCAACGGAATGGCCACCAGGGCTCCTGCCATTGGTACCTCCCTGCCGGCCAGGGGCCGGCGATGCGCGAAGACTCCGATCGATCCCATCCTGACCGGGAGTCTCGCGTCCAACACGAGTGGTGATCCGGGAATCCGTGGATCACAGGGAGAGCTTATCGTGGACGGCCGAGGTGCGCGCTAGGGGAATCGGAGCCGCGGCGTAGGGGAATCCCGCGCGTCACCTGCTGCTGCGCCGGTAGCCACCCAACGGGCACTCCTTGCGACACGTCCCGCCCGGTCGCCAATTAAACCAAGCCAGCTAGCTAGCTGGCTAGCCGGCCTGAGTCGTGAGTGCTGGCTGCTCGACCTGCTTCCTGGTCCTGGAGCTGGTGCTGAGCCAGACCCCAGCGCCAGCACGTGTCACCCGGTTCGAGCACCCAGTTACTGAGCACGGAGCGAACTGGCGTGAATGGTGAGAGGATGCGTCGCTCTCTTTCCCACCCATCCATCACGCGCTGCAGGTTTCAGGATGGACACCAGTCAAGCGGAATCCGGAACAGGAGCTGCAACAATGCGTGCGTCGCGAGTTACCAGTGCATCCCGTTGCCTGGCGGGCATCCTGCTGGCGTTCGTTCCCGTCAGCGTGGGGGCGCAGCAGGTGAGCGCCGAAGCGCTCCGACCGCTCACTTTCCGGCACATCGGCCCGGTGGGGAACCGCATCGCATCGGTGTCGGGCGTCGTCGGCGATCCGCTGACGTACTACGCCGGCGCCGCGAGCGGCGGTGTCTGGAAAACGACCGACGGGGGCATCATCTGGCAGCCGGTGTTCGACGACCAGGATGTCCACGCAGCGGGCGCCCTCGCCGTCTCGATGTCCGATCCGTCGATCGTCTGGTTGGGCACCGGCGAGCCGCACATCCGCTCGAACGTCACGGTAGGGAACGGCGTCTACAAGTCCACCGACGCCGGTGGCCACTGGACGAACATGGGTCTCCGCGCGACGGGGCGGATCAGCCGCATCGTCATCCATCCCACCAACCCGGACATCGTCTGGGTCGCCTCGTTAGGCCATGCCCACGGGCCCCAGCGTGAGCGGGGCATCTTCCGGACGACCGACGGCGGGAAGACCTGGACCCACGTCCTGTTCGTCAACGACAACGTCGGTGCGTCCAGCCTGGTCGTCGATCCCAACAACCCGCGGATCCTCTTCGCCGGAATGTGGGAAATCGTCGTCAACACCTGGGGACGCGAGAGCGGCGGTCCGGGGAGCGGGATCCACATGTCGCGCGACGGCGGCGAGACCTGGACGAAGCTGGTCGGCAACGGGTTGCCGGTACTCCCCGTCGGGAAGATCGACGTCTGCATGACGCCGGCCGACTCGCGCCGGATCTACGCGCTCATCGAGACGGGTGACGGCGTGCCGTGGAAGGGACAGCCGACCGAGAGCGGAGAGCTCTGGCGTTCGGACAACGGTGGCGCATCGTGGCAACTCACGTCCCACGACCGCAACTTCGGCGGACGGACCGGCTACTACAACCAGTGCCGCGTCTCCACCGACGATGCCGACGAGGCATACTTCCTTACCGCGTCGTTCGTGAAGACGATCGATGCCGGCCGCACCGGGCAACCGCAGGGCGGCCGCCGCAGCCCGGGCGGCGACCATCACGATCTCTGGATCGACCCCACCAACGGCGATCGCATGATCGGCGGAAACGACCAGGGACTGGGCATCACCGGCAACCGGGGAGAAACCTGGCAGCGGGTGCACCTGCCGATCGCCCAGATGTACCACGTCACGGTGGACAACGCGATTCCCTACCACGTGATGGGGAATCGTCAGGACGGCCCCTCGTCGCGCGGACCCAGCAATTCGATGTACGGCGGTGGCATTGCCCGCGGCGACTGGCACGCCGTCGGCGGAGGCGAGAGCGGATTCGCGACGCCAGACCCGAAGGACCCGAACATCATCTGGTCCAGCGCTTCGGGGTCGGGTGCGCGCGGCGGCATCGTCGTACGTTTCAACGAGCGCAACCGCCAGTTCCGGCAGGTGGAGGTGTGGCCGCAAAGTACCGGAGGCTGGCCCGCCGAGTCGCTCAAATACCGCTTCCAGTGGACATTTCCCCTTCTGATCTCACCGCACGACAACAATACGCTCTACGTGACCAGCCAGCACGTGCACCGGACCACGAACGGCGGGCAGAGCTGGCAGGTCATCAGCCCCGATCTTACCACCAACGACAAGAGCCGGCAGAAGATCTCCGGCGGCCTGACACCGGATAACATCGGGGTCGAGTACTGCTGCGTGATCTACGCCTTCGACGAATCGCCGGTACAACAGGGCGTTTTCTACGCCGGCACCAACGATGGCAAAGTCCAGGTCAGCCGCGACAACGGTGCCAACTGGACCGACGTCACGGCCAATCTCCCCGGACTGCCGAAGGACGCGACCGTGCGCATGATCGACGCGTCCCGATGGAGCGCCGGGAAGGCGTATCTCGTGGCCGAAGCGCACATGGTCGGCGACTTCAAGCCATATGCGTACCGCACGACGGACTTCGGACGCACGTGGCGGCCGATCACCACG
>DASWGU010000219.1:0-14107 GCA_036393555.1 Gemmatimonadaceae bacterium | reverse complement strand
GCACCAGCTCCAGGACCAGGAAGCAGGTCGAGCATCCAGCACTCACGAATCAGGCCGGCAAGCGAGCCAAGCCAAGCCAAGCCAAGCCAAGCTAGAACGAGAGGACGTCCGCGATGGCCTGCTTGAAGTCGTGCACCTGCGGCAGGGTGGCGTCTTCCAGGCGTGGCGCGTAGCCGACGAACGCGTCCCTGGAACCGACGCGCTTCACCGGCGCATCCAGCCAGGCGAAGCAATCATCCGCAATGCGAGAGGCGATCTCCGCACCGTATCCCCAGGAGATGGCGTCCTCGTACGCCACGATCACGCGGCTCGTCTTCTTCACCGACTGGTACACCCGCTCCTGGTCCCAGGGTGACAACGAACGCAGGTCGATGACTTCCGTCGAAACGCCGGCATCGGCCATCTGGTTAGCCGCCGTGAACGCCCGCTGGACCGTCGCGCCGTACGTCACGATGGTCACGTCGGTCCCCTCGCGTACCACCTTCGCCTTGCCCAGCGGGATCATGAAGTTGGGACCGGGATATGCGGCCTTGTTGTAGGTCTGCCGGTAGAGGTGCTTGTGCTCGAGGAAGATGACGGGGTCGTCACACCGGATGGCGGTGCGCAGCAGGCCGGCGGCATCGAGCGCCGTGGCGGGACAGACCACGCGAAGCCCCGGACAGTGCGTGAACAGCGACGCGCCGGTCTGTGAATGGTACACGGCGCCGCGGATGTACCCGCCGTAGGTCGTGCGCACCACGACCGGCGCGGCGAAGGCGTTGTTCGACCGCCACCGCATGGTGGCCAGCTCGTTGCGCAGCTGCATGTACGCCGGCCAGATGTAGTCGAAGAACTGGATCTCGACCACTGGCTTGAAGGCACGGAGCGCCATGCCGATCGCGCGGCCGATGATGTTCGCCTCGGCCAGGGGTGAGTTGTACACGCGCAGATCACCGAATTCACGCTGCAGGCCCCAGGTCACCTTGAAGACCCCGCCCTTGCCCTTGACCTTGTCGAGGTGCTGGCGGCGCGACGCGTCGGCCACGTCCTGCCCGAACACGACGATGCGCGGATCGCGGCGCATTTCGTCCTTCATGCAGGCGTTGAGCAGGTCGACCATCGTGGTCTCGTTCCCCGTGAACTGGGGATCATCCTCGGTGTCGAACTGCTCGCTGGTCGGGTCGACGTCCGGCGAGTAGACACCGAACTCGATGGTGTCCTCGGCCGGCTGCTCCCGCGTCAGGGCATCGTCGGTCGCGGCCAGGACGACCGTGTCCACTTCGGCGCGAATCCGCTTCAGATCCTCCTCGGAGACGTGCCCCTGTTCCAGGAGAAAGGCCGGAAACGTGGTGAGCGGATCTCGCGCCGCGTCGGCCTCCCGCTCCTCGGGCGGGCGATACAGGATCTCGTCATCCGAGAGCGAGTGCGAGTACGGGCGGATGACGCGAGCGTGGACCAGCGCGGGACCGTCTCCGGCGCGCACATGATCGAGGGCCTTCCGCATGACGTCGTACGACTCGAGCAGATCGCAGCCGTCGACTTCCTGGATGAACAGCCCTGGAAATCCGCTGACGAGCCGGGAGATCGAACCGCCCGCGGTGTTCACCTCAACGGGGACGGAGATGGCGTAGCCATTGTCCTCGATCAGATAGACGATGGGCAGCCGGAGGTTGCATGCCGTGTTCAGCGATTCCCAGAACTCGCCTTCACTGGTGGTGCCATCGCCCCCGGTTACCACGACGACCTCGTCGCCGGTCCCATTGCCGGAGAGGCCGAGCTGGCGGCTGCGCCACATGGCCTCGGCGCACCCCACGGCCTGCAGGAACTGCGTTCCGGTGGGCGAGGACGACGAGACCACGTTGAGAGCCTTGTGTCCCCAGTGGCTGGGCATCTGCCGGCCGCCGGAATTGGGGTCGTCAGCGGCGCCGACGGCGGAGTAGAGCATCTCGTTCGGCGTCATCCCCAGGCTGAGGAGGAGCGCGCGATCACGATAGTACGGGAAGAACCAGTCGGATCCCGCCCGGACGAGCATGCCGGTTGCGGTCAGGACCGCCTCGTGGCCCGCCCCGGAGATCTGGAAGAAGATCCGGTTCTGTCGCTTGAGCTGGATTTCCTTGTCATCCAGCCGGCGGGACAGGAACATGGTGCGGTAGGCTGCCACGAGCTGGTCCCGGTCGAGCCCCGGCGGCGCCTTGCGCGCAGTGGTCTGGGTCGGCATGGTCGAAAGATAGTAAGAGTCTGTGGGTGGGGGACGGGGGGGGGACGGGGGGTACGGGAGGACCGGGTGGGCAACATCGGGATGGAGGCCGCGCGCCCGTTCATCTTGTCTGCACGTCATTCCTGTTGACAGTACGCCACATCTTCTCCGTCCTTCGACGCCAGGTCCTCCCTCGTCACCCGTCCCTCGTTCCCTGTCCCCGCATCAATGAAGCCCTGCATCTTCTGTGAACTCATCCTCGGCGGTGGTGAGATATCGATCTGCTACGAGGACGGGCAGGCCATCGCCTTCATGGACATTCAGCCGGTGAACCCGGGTCACCTCCTGGTGGTGCCTCGCGAGCACTACGAGTCGCTGTTGGATATCCCGGTTGACCTCGCGCGCCACCTGTTCGACGTGACGCTTCGTCTCGGGCCGATCGTCCGGCGGCTGGCGGGTGCGGAGGGCATGAACGTGATCGTGAACAGCGGCACGGCCGCCGGCCAGGACGTGTTCCATTATCACGTGCACGTGATCCCGCGGCTCCCCGGCGACGGCTTCGAGGTGACGCTGCCCTTCGGCGCCGCCGACCCGCCCGACCGGACGCAGTTGGACGCCATGGCGGCCCGGATCATCGGCCAGCTGCGCGACCCGGCGCGGGCGACGGGCGGCACTGCAAGAGTGAGGAGTGAAGAGAGTGAGGAGTGAAGAGAGTGAGGAGTGAGGAGTGAGGAGTGAGGACTTCACTCTTCACTCTTCACTCTTACTGCTCACTCCTCACTGCTCACTCTTCACTCCTCACGAAGAGTGATCTCTGCGACGAGTCGGGCACTCGTAGTACAAGGAAGGGTCGATTGTCGCGGGTCAAAGCCAACCGCATAGCTGCAAGAACTCTCCGACCTCGGTCCGGTCTTGCGCGCCGGCCGCCTAACACGTATTCGTAAGGCGGAGCCGGTTCGGTCCGGCTCAGGTTCGCCCGGAGGCCGATGCACGTCAGGCGACGATCATCCTCGGGAACGGCCCCTCGCCGCGTGCGCGGCGACCGCGCGCCCACCCCCGCGCCTCTCCCGGTCGCCGGCCATCCCACGCGAGACACCCCGCTCCGGGCATTCCGACCCGGCGCGGGGTGTCGCCGTTTCCGGCGAGGTGAAATGGCTCGACGCGGTCAGTTCCGGGTCCTTTGCCACCGCAGCAGTCACCCACGACGGGGTGAACGGCGCCGAGGCCGCACGCTATTCGCCCGGGACTTCAAGCGCGCGCTCAAACGCGCGACGATGCGGGATTGCGGCCGCCGCTGCGTGTACTGCGGCTGCCCCCTCGATCCCAGCGTCGCCACGCTGGACCACGTCTACCCCGTGGCGCGCGGTGGCGCGCACGTGCCCGGTAACCTCGTCGCGGCTTGTGGCCCCTGCAATCGGCTCAAGGGCGACATGCTGCCCCATGAGTTTTTCGGCCGCTATCCCTGGGCAGGAGCGAACTTCGTACGATATGCGAGAGCGGTACACCGGGCGCTCAAACGGGGTGCGCGCCGGGCGGTGAGTCTCGCGCTGGCTGCCTGAAGGGGTCCAGAACAACCGGGTAACCTGTCACCGGTCAACCTGGCTCGCCGCTACCGGCGGCCAACGTTATGTGATCGCAACCGCTTCGCGCTCCGAGACCCTGCCGGACTCCCAGGCGATCATCGCGCGCTTGCGTTCCGTTCCCCACCGGTAGCTGCCTGACGCACCGGTCGTTCGGATCACCCGGTGACAGGGAATGAGGAACGCGACCGGATTCCGTCCAATGGCCGTACCCACTGCCCGAACGGCCCCGGGTGACCCCACGGACCGCGCGATGTCTTCATAGGTCGTCACGGCTCCAGCAGGGATCTGCAACAGCGCGCGCCAGACCTTGACCTGGAAATTGGTTCCCCGTACCAGCAGGCCCAGCGGGACGAGGCCCTCCGGGTCACGAACCTCGAGCGCATGAAAGACGCGGTGCGCGACCGGGGCGGTCTCCCGGGGCCGCTCCACGATGTCTGCGCCGGGCCACCACGACGCCAGCTCTTCCAATGCCCCCGTGCGCGACCCGTGGACGAAACTCAGGCCGCAGATGCCGCGATCGGTCAGAGCCAGCAGACAATCACCGAACGGCGTCTCGTGAAAGCCGAACGCGATCCGGAGCCCCGCACCCTCGCGACGGAATTCGCCAGGCGTCACCGCCTCCAGCGAAACGAACAGGTCGTGCAGGCGCCCTCCACTCGTGAGCCCGGCGTCCCACGTGGCGTCCAGCACGTTGCGCGATGCGCGGAGCCGCTCCTTGGCGTACTCCAGCGAGAGGACTTGTGAGAATCGCTTCGGGCTGATGCCCGCCCAACGCATGAACAGCCGTTGGAAATGGAACGGGCTCATATCCATGTGACGCGCCACGTCGTCCAGGCTGGGTCGGCGCGGCGTGGACTGGTCCAGGTATCGGATCGCGCGCTCGATCCTGTGATAGTCGGCGGTGTTCCGGTCGCTTCGAGGGCTGCTCATGACATTCGTCCTCCGTGCGGGGAGATCTACGACGCGCTCCCCCCAGGGCCAACCCGATTCTTGCGCCGGTCCACCGTCGCTCCGCCCTGCGTCTACTAACAACATAGTTGACAACCGGAGCCCGGACAGGTAGACGTTACTACTAGAAATCTAGCAGATCGCCGCGAAGGTCGCGGGATCGCCAACCCGTCGCGGATCGAGGTGCGCCCATGGCTGAAGTCTCCTTTACTGATCGCGAGCTGGACGTCATGTCGGTGCTCTGGGAACTCGGTCCCTCGACCGTCGCCGAAGTCCGTGGGCGGCTCGACGATCCCCTGGCCTATACCACCGTACTCACCGTCCTGAGGACGCTCGAGTCGAAGGGCTACGTCGGCCACGCGGAGGAAGGAAAGGCACATCGCTACCGAGCCCTCGTCGCCCGGGAGCGCGCCGGCCAGACTGCACTTGGCCAGGTGCTGGACAAGATTTTCGGCGGCTCGCGCGAGATGCTGCTGGCCAACCTGGTCCGGGAACGGGGCATCGACGCCGCCGAACTGCGACGGTTGCGCAAGGTCCTGGATGCCCGCATGGGCGGCAAGGAGGACAAATGACCCTCGTCATGGTCTACGTCATCCTCATCTCCGCCGCGCTCGCGGCATCCGCGGCCGTGGTGGAGAGGCTGGTCCGCGCGCGTAGCGTCGCGAGCCGGTGGATCTGGGTACTCGCGCTGGCGCTCGTCGCGCCGGTGACGATTCTCGTCATGCTCCTGCCGAGGACGAAGGAGGCTGCACCAGACATCGCGACGCTTGCAGTCTCCGATTCGATTGCCGCGTCGGCGCCGATCCGGGCGCCCGGGCCGTCGCTGCCTTCGGTGCTCGAGGCGACCGACGTCGCGCTCGCCACCGCATGGGTCGCGGCAACCGCGCTGCTCCTCCTCGCCCTTGGCGTCGGGCAGTGGCGAGTGGCCCGCACGCGCCGCATCGCGCGCCGCGGTGAAGTGCTCGGTTACTCCGTGCTGCTGACCGAGGACCTGGGGCCGGCGGTGGCTGGTGTCGCATCACCCGTCGTCCTTGTGCCGCGATGGGTCGAGGCGCTGGACGACGCGTCCCAACGGTTGCTTCTGGCGCACGAACTGGAGCACGCGCGTTGGCGCGACACGACGCTCCTGCTGGGCGGTGCGGTGATGACTGCCCTGCTGCCGTGGAACCCGGTCGTGTGGTGGCTCACGTGGCGCCTGCGTGTCGCCGTGGAGCTGGACTGTGACCGTCGTGTGCTGGCGGCCAACCCTGGAGTCCGCCGTTACGTGGACCTGCTGTTGCTGGCAGCCGGGAAGCCCAGGTTCTCGGCACGACTGCTGGCGGCCCACTTTGGTGAGCATGCCTCGGATCTCGAACGGAGGATTGAAGCCATGACCGATAGTCGATTGAAGTGGCGTCCCACGCTGTTGACGGCGATGGCGGCGGGGCTGCTCATCGCGGTGGCGTGCGAGACGCCGCGTCCGGATCCGATCGCGCCGTTGCAGTCGGACAGGTCGGCCAGCGCGACCGACGCCAGTGTGCTGCTCCAGCATCAGGTGGAGATCCCGGTCAGGCTGGTGGCGGGATCGGCGTACCCGCGGTACCCGGAGATCCTCCGCCAGGCGGGCGTAGAAGGCGAGGTTCTGGTGAACTTCCTGGTCGACGAGACCGGCACGGCGGACACCTCGTCGCTCGAAGTGCTCCGGTCAACCCACGACCTCTTCGCCGTGGCCGTGAGGAAGGCGCTGCCGGGCATGAGGTTCGAACCGGCCGAGGCCGGCGGACGGAAGGTGAGCCAGATGGTCGAGCAACCGTTCACGTTCACCCTCGAGCGAGGGGAGAAGAACGTGGAGCGCGAGGTTACCCCCGATCGTCTCGCCCTGGCTGAAGTCACGGTAACCGGAGTTCCGAAGGAGTTGGCGTTCAGTGTTCGGCGCTACGAGCCGGGCCAGCCCGAGCCGAACGTTCTCATTGTCGATCTCAAGGGAAAGGAACTGCGGCGGTACGTTCCCAGGTCGGGCGATGAGACCAGGCGCCATTCTCTAGATGACGTCAAGCCGGACGATATCGCCGCCATCGAGGTCTACAAAGGGAACACGTGTCCGCCCGCTCGCGGTGTGCCGTGTCCTCTGATCGTGGTGATCGTGAAGGAGGGTCGAGAGGGAGGCTACCGCGCGAAGTAACCCACGCGACGGTCACCCGACGGGGGGAGCGCGTCGACTCGGCGCTCACTCGCCACGCTCAACCCCGCGCCCACGGTCAATAGTCGACCGGTCTCAGGTACGATTCCCCGATCGCCGTGTGAGTGAGGAGTGCCACCGTGGGAAGCTTCCGTTTCCAGTGGGTGCGCTCCAGGCGGCCGCGCACCAGCTCGACCTCGTACTCGGCGAACCCGCGCGCCACGAGATCGTCCGTGGTGAAACCCCAGAGCAGCCAGTTGAGGATCGTGTCCGCGCGCGCGTAGGTGATGCCGAAATCCCCCTCGTCGGTCTGTCCGGCCACCAGGTCCGCCGTGGCCGGCTTGCTCACGATTTCATCCGGCACGCAGAGGTGCCGCGCCAGCGCCCAGACCTGGGTCTTGAACAGATCGCCGAGGGGATTGAGCGGCGGAGAGTCGTCCGCGTGCCAGGTGAAGTAGCCGAACAGGCGCTCGGACTTGTTCCCGGTGCCTAACGGTACGCCGCCCAGCGACGCCGACAGATCGAACAGCGCGATCATCCGGAGTCGGGCGATCACGTTGCCGCGGCGCGTGCCGTCGGCGGTCGGCTCCTGCGTCAGGTAACCCTCGGCGGCTGCGGTGAGGTCGATGGTGCGCGAGGGAATCCCCAGCTGGTCGATGACGAGTTGCGCGTGGACCAGGCTCTCCGGGCTCGACGTGCGATAGGGCAGCCGGACGCCGAGGACATTGTCCGGGCCGATCGCCCGGGCGGCCAGAGCGGCGACGACGGCGGAATCGACGCCGCCGGAGAGCCCCACGATGGCCTTGGCGAATCCGCGCCGCCCCATCTCGTCGCGCAGGAAGCGGATGAGCCACTCCTCCACCATGATCGGGTCGACGTCCAGAGACGGTGGACCACCGTGGGCGTCACTCGCGACGTGCTGCGCCGGAAGGATTGTGCTCGCGTTGGAATGGTGATGGTCCTGCCTGCCATTGACGCGATATTCGGATTCGGGGGGGGCCCCCCGGGTGCTGCGCTGTGCCTCGGCCGGATCGAACGTCAGCGCGTAGGGACGCCGATCCTCCACGGCGTCCATCGTCCGCCGAAGGTGCGGCAGCGCCGTCCTGAGATCGGAGAGCAACGGCATGTCGGTCCGGGCTCGCCCGATATCACCCAGGTCAATCGTGAGTGACACCATGGCTTCGTCGAACGCGGGCGCCCGGACCCGCACGTCGCCCCGGGGCCCCACGACGCACGATCCGCCGGCGAACACCTTGCCGCCCTCGCTGCCCGCCAGGTTGGCCAGCGAAACGAACACCCCGTGCTCGTCCGCCATGTCCCGCACCAGCCGCTCCCACCGTGCCGCACTGCCCGGGCCCGGCACGCTGTCAATCGACTGCAGACCGCGCGCCGGCGCAGCGGAGCAGAGGAAGACCACCTGCGCATCGTCCAGCGCCGCAACCATCCCGGTCACGCTGTGCCAGGCGTCCTCGCAGATGAGCATCGCCGCTCGCCCCCACGGCGTATCGAATGCCCGCAGGTCATGCCCGCGTTCCACGAAGCGCTCTTCATCAAAGAGCCCGTACGTCGGCAGGAAGTTCTTGCGATGGACGTGCAGTACCCTGGCGGCCCCGTCGCCCAGGCGGACATACGCCGCGCTGTTGTACAGCGTGTCACGCCACTTCTCGTAGAATCCTGCCACCACGTCGAGCGGACGCCGGGCTCGATCATCCGGACCATCGGCATAGGCCTGGTCCAGGTCGCGCGCCAGGGAGCCCGCCGTCACCGCCACATCCCGGACGCCCCCCTCTACGAAATAGCCGCTGAGCACGGTCTCCGGAAAATGGAGTACGTTCGGGTGCGGCGAGAGCATGCGGACCTGAGCGAAGATCTCCCGCAAGCGCGTCAGGTTGCCCTGGTAGTCACCCTTGTGGGGGTGCAGTTGGGCGATGGCGACGTTGACGGTGCGGGGCATCGGCCAGAACCTGTACGCGGTGCATACCTGCGGCAACTCCCAGCACGCCTGTCGAGGTAGCCGCTGGCGCCAGACGTGGCCTTTGTCACGGCAGGTTGGCGCGGAACGTCCAGCTTCCCCGGTGTACCGCCTTCAAGCCATCGCCATCGCCCCCTCCAACGCAGTGTCCTCGCGCTTTCTGACCGTCCGCCTGACCGCCCTGGGTGTCCTCTGGCTCGCCTCCGGTCAGGACACCCATGCTCAGGAACAGCGAGAGGAGGCCTGGCGGATCATCCGCCCGCCGCAATCGTCGATGGTTCTCGCGCGCGATGGTTCGTTCATCGGTGAGGTGGGAACGGAGTACCGGACCAGCGTGCCGCTCGCCAGCCTCCCGCCGTTCGTGCCGCAGGCGTTCATCGCCATCGAGGACCAGCGTTTCTACCAGCACGACGGCGTGGATCTGGTTGGTATAGCCGGCGCGCTACGCGATGCCGTACGGGGTAATCCACGCGGCGCGAGCACCATCACGCAACAGCTCGTCGGCAATATGCACCCGACCATTGTCGACCGTTCGGATGTCAGCCTCGGTCGGAAACTCCGCGAGCAAGCCGCGGCGCGGGAGATGGAGCGGCGCTACACCAAGGCCGAGATACTCGAAGCGTATCTCAATCAGATTCCCTTCGGACATGGCTGGTTCGGCATCGAGTCCGCGGCACGACACTATTTCGGAAAAGCGGCCGCTCAGCTGACGCTGCCTGAGGCGGCTACCCTCGCCGCTGTGATCAACGGGCCCGCGATCTACGATCCAGTCGGGCATCCGGACAGGGCTCAGGAGCGGCGCGACCTGGTCCTGTCGCTCATGGCCGGCCAGGGGTTCATCACCGACGAAGAGGCCACGGCGGCACGAGTAGAGCCGGTCACCGTCGTTCCCGACGCCGGGTTCAGTGCCCGGTCGCCTTACTTCGTCGATGTCGCGCGTATTCAGGCGGAACGCGCCGGTATTCCGGTAAGGGACGGCGGCTACCGCATTCACACGACGGTGGATCCTCGCATACAGCGCGCCGCCACCCGGGCGCTGGTGGAGGGGCTCGAGGAGATCGAGGCCGCTCCGGGATATGCTCATCCGAAATGGAGCGAACGCCGCGCGTCAGCAGCACGCGGCGGGGCTGGTCGAGGCCGCCGGCCGCGGCTCGACGCCTATCTCCAGGGCGCTGTCGTCGCGCTCGATCCCTTCACTGGTGATGTCCGCGCGCTGGTGGGAGGTCGGGATCACGCGGTAGCACCCTTTAATCGCGCGGTAGACGCCATGCGGCAGCCGGGGTCGGCGTTCAAGGCGTTTGTCTACGCGGCCGCCCTGGCGGACAGCGTCGCGCCGTCCACGCTGGTGGCGGACACCGCGCTGGCCATCCCCATGGACAATGGCTCGACGTATCGACCGCGCAACGCGGACGGCGATTTCCTCGGTCCAATCACGTTGCGAGGAGCCCTGGCCCGATCGAGGAACCCGGTCGCGGTTCAATTGGCGTTGCGCCTGGGCATGGACTCCATTGCGGCGCTGGCCCATCGCATGGGAATCGACGCGGCGATCGCCCCGTACCCGTCCAGCGCGATCGGCGCCTCCGTCGTCCAGCCGCTGGACCTGGTCGCGGCGTACGCGGCGATCGCGAACCTGGGCGCCCACGTCGACCCTCGCTTCATCACACGCATAGAGGACGAACGCGGTCAGACCGTCTGGCTGAACCCGATGGCGACGCCCTACACGGTTCTCGATCCGGGTGTGGCGTTCATCGTGCGGGACATGATGCGCGATGTCGTCGCCCGCGGCACGGCGATGTCGGTGCGCCGTTTCGTTCCCGACTCGATTCCGGTGGCGGGAAAGACCGGGACGACGAACGGGAACACCGACGTCTGGTTCGTGGGCATGACCCCGGACCTCGTTGCCGGAGTGTGGCTCGGCTTCGATCGGCCACGGAGCATCACGCCCGGAGCCGCCGGCGGCGCGCTGGCCGCGCCGATCTGGGCCCGGACCGTCGCACTCGCGGGCATGACTGGAGGTGGCATCCCCTGGGAGCCACCCGCCGGCGTCATTCACGCCGAACTCGTACGGGAAACCGGTCAGCTCGCGGACGAGATGACGCCCGCAGAATCGCGGTACACAGAGTACTTTCTGGCAGGCACAGAGCCGCTGCCGCTGCGGCTCGATTCCTGGGGAGTGCTGCGTGGGCGCAGGTCGGCGATTCGTTAGGTCCGCCTTCGCGGCGGTGGTCCCCTTGTCGTCGGCACTCGTCATGACGGATTGCCGTGATGGGCCGACGTCGAGCCGCGCGGCCTTCGTCGTCGAAGCATCACTGTCGCTGCCGCCGACGGCGACGGTGGGCGGCACGCTGGCCCAGCCGCCGACGTTCGTCGTGAGAGATGCGTCCGGTCAGGCTCTGGCCAACGCACCAGTGACGGTAGCCGTGACGGGCGGGAATGGCACACTGCGTGATCCCCCCTCGCGCACCGGTACGGGCCCGACGCCAGTCGGCGACTGGACCCTCGACACCCTGGCAGGAGTGAACGTCCTCACCATCCTTGCCGGTTCGGCGCCAGCAGTAACGATCGAGATCCTCGGGATTCCGGACGCGCCGGCCACGATTCGGGTGAACGGCGCCGGCCAGCAGGGGTTTGCCGGTGAGTTCCTGGATGAGCCACTCAGCGTGGACGTTGTCGATCGCTACGGCAATTCGATTCCCGACGTGCAGGTCGACCTGGCGATCGTGGAGGGTGGCGGGGACGTTGCTCCGGCGTCCGTGAGGACACAGGGTTCGGCGGGAGGCGCGGACATCGCATGGCGGCTGGGCCGGCGTGGGGGCGCACAGCGGATCATCGCGAGCGGCGCCGGGTTATCGGCGACCATCGGAGCCCAGATTCGATCCGATTTCCTGCCGATCGTCCGATTTCACGGCACGATTCCGTCCGCCGAGGTGCAGGGTGCCTTCGCACTTGCCGCGGAGCGTGTCCACGCCATCGTGACGGGCGACGTGTCCGACGTGCCGGTGTTCAATTTCGACATGTCGCGCTGTGGGCTTACGGGTCCGATCCTCAGCGAAGTGGTGGACGACCTCGTCATTTACGCGGTGGTGACCCCCATGGACGGCGTGGGGAAGGTGTTGGCATCGGCCGGGCCATGTGTCGTGAGGACGCAGAGTCGACTTCCAGTGGTCGGCGTCATGCGATTCGACTCGGACGACATCGCGGGATTGTCCGCCAGCGGCAGTCTCCCGGAAGTGATCCTTCATGAGATGCTGCACATCCTCGGGCTTGGCCCTGGGTGGCATTCCCGGGGGCAACTGACAGGATCCGGCACGTCAGACCCCCGCTTCACCGGACCGCAGACGGGCCTGCACTGCATCGCGGCTGGTGGTGCCGCATTCTGTTCCGACAGGACGGTGCCACTCGAGAATCTCGGCGGCTCCGGTACCGCGGAAGTGCACTGGCGCGAGGCGGTCTTTGACGGCGAGCTGATGACGGGCTTTGTGGAAACGGTGGGGGACATGCCACTGTCCGCCATGTCGGTGGCTTCTCTGGAGGACCTGGGCTTTACCGTGAACCTGTTTGCCTCCGATCCCTACAGGGTGCCGGAAGCGTCGCATGTGGCGCCGCGACTGTCGCCGTTGCTGGCCCCACCCTGGGAGTCCATTCTGACGCCACTGTTCGAAGTCACGGCCACGGGTTGGGTGAGGCCACTGCCACGGGTGAAGCCGGAGAAGGGAGAACTGGAGCATTGAGGCTGCCTGCGATCTCCCATCTCCTTCTCGCACCTACTTCAACGTTCCGGCGATCCGCTGCACCTCGCCCATGACCCGTAGCAGGTTGCCGCTCCACAGCTTGGCGATCTCTGCTTCCGTATAGCCGCGCTTCACGAGCTCCAGCGTCACGTTGAAGGTCTCGGTGGCGTCGCTCCAGCCCTCCACGCCGCCGCCGCCATCGAAGTCGGAGCTGATGCCGACGTGGTCAATGCCAATGAGCTTCACGGCGTAATCGATATGGTTGACGAAGTCGGCGACCGTCGCGCGGGCCGGGGCCGGGTACATCCGATCAATCTCTCCCAGTCGCTGGTTGAACTCGGCGCGCCGACCGGCCGGCAGGGAGTCGATTGCCGCCTGCAGCGCGCCGCGTCCACCTCGACCGCCTCCGCCGCCGGCGCGCGCACCACCTCCGGCGCCGCGCGCCCCGCGACCGCCGCCACGTGCTCCCGGCGCCGGAAGGCCGAAATCGGCGTAGAGTTTCTGCAACGCCGGCTGCCGTTCGGCGGGCGCCGGATCGCACTTAACGTACGAGGCGAACGCTACGGTCTGCATCACGCCGCCGTTCTGCTTCAGCGCCATCAGCTGCTCGTCATCCATGTTCCGCGAATGGCCGCACAGCGCCTTCACGGCGGAGTGAGACGCAATGACCGGAGCGCGGCTGAGCTGGAAGGTCTGCATGGATGACGCCTTGGACGGATGCGAGATGTCGATCATCATGCCGACCCGGTTCATCTCGGCAATGGCCTGGCGGCCCAGCGGCGACAGCCCGTTCCATTTCCATTCCTGATTCGCCTCGCCGGTGTTGGAATCGGACCACTGCGAATGGCCGTTGTGCGCCAGGGACAGGTAGCGGCCACCGCGGTCGTAGAATGCCTGGATATTCTTCAGGTCATCGCCTAACGGGTATGCGTTCTCGATGCCGATGAGCGCCACCTTCCGTCCGGAGGCTGCGATCCGCTGCACATCCGCCGGCGTCAGCGCGAGCCCGATCCGGTCGGGTGCGATCTGCCCGGTCAGTCTGTGGACCGCCTCGAACTTCTCGATCGCCTGGTTGTATGCTGCACGGTAACCCTCCGGCGTGAAGTCCTGCGATTGGCCGACGTACACGATCAGAAACACCGCGTCGAGCCCACCGTCGACCATCTTCGGCAGGTTCACCTGGTTCGTGAGCCGCTGGGTGTAGTTCCGGTCCGCGGTGAAGTTGGCCGGGCTGATGTCAACGTGCGTGTCGAGAGTGATGACGCGTTCGTGGATGGCGCGGGCAACAACTTCGGGAGGAGTGCCCTGGGCGCGGGCGGGAAGCGCAAAAAGGGCGACGCCTGCCGCCAGAGCGACCGCTACCAGCCGGATCGAGGGGAAACGCAAGGGGATCTCTCCTGTGAAGGACCTTGTCCACCGGTCAACGGGCGCCGGTCCCGATTCGCTGGACGCCGTCGAACGTAGGTCGAGTGTGGACCAGCCTCAAGGGCCGGGCCGTTCACAGGTCCTCACTCCTCACTCCTCACTCCTCACTCCTCA
>DASWGU010000218.1:0-8515 GCA_036393555.1 Gemmatimonadaceae bacterium | reverse complement strand
CGAGTTACTGGTTCAGCATGTAGAAGAGCAGCGAGCAGCGACCAGACAACCTGATCGCTGCCCTCTTGACTCCCGCGCACGTCGATGCTACCCTGGTAGCACACTGCTACTGGAGTAGCATACCATGACGCCAGGAAAACGGGCGGCGCCCAGGCCACATCCCCTCGACGTCGGCCGCCGGGAGCGGCAGATCATCGAGATCGTCTACCGGTTCGGCAGCGCTACGGTCACCGATGTCCTCAACGCGCTGCCTGATCCGCCCACCTACTCGGCGGTTCGCGCCATGCTCGGCAAGCTCCGCGACAAGGGCCACCTGACACAGGAGGCCGACGGGCCGCGTTACGTCTACCGGCCAGCCGTTCCCGCGGAACGCGCTCGCCGGACCGCCATGCGGCAACTGGTGGACACCTTCTTCGAAGGCTCGATCGACAAGGCGGTCGTGGCGCTCGTGCGGCTGCCGGACGCTGATATGGACGCGCCGCGCCTGGACGCGCTCGCCAAACGCATCAAGGCCGCAGGCAGGGAGGAACAATGATCACCACGCTGAGTTGGCTTCCCGAGGCCGCCTGGAAAGGCGCCCTGCTGCTCGCCGTCGCATGGGTTGGCGCCCGTCTGCTGCAGCGCCAGCCCGCGGCCCTGCGCCACCTGCTCTGGACCGTCGCACTGGGCGGCGTGATCGCAATGCCATTGCTCAGCATGGCGACTCCGGTGCGGGTCCCGATCCCCATCCGGCAGGTGGTGAGCGCCAGCCCGACGAACGCGTCGCTCGACCGGAATCTCACCGCACCGTCATTGACGGAGCGGGAGGCCGCGACTCGCGCGGGGAGTGCTCCAGCGCCGATCCAGACCGGACCGGCATCGCGAGACATCGTCACGCTGCCCACGTTCACGGCGGATCGCATCGCCACGGTGGCGATCGCGTTGTGGGCGGTCGGCCTCGTGGCGATGGCGATCCGGCTCCTCGCCGGGTTCATCGCGCTGCGGAGCATCGAGCGCACGACGGCTTCCGAGACCGATTCCGACCTGTCGGCTGCGCTGGAGCGTGCGGCCGCGCGGGTCGGGTTGCGCGCGGTGCCACGACTCGTGGTGAGCGATCGCGTCAGCATGCCGTGCGCGACCGGCTGGTTCAAGCCGGTCGTCCTGCTGCCGGAGGCAGTACGGCTGTGGGATGCGGATCGTCGCAACATCGTGCTGCTGCACGAGCTCACGCACATCAAGCGGGGCGACTTTGTCGCGCACCTGATCTCCGAGGTGGCGCGTGCGGTCTACTGGTTCAATCCGCTGGTGTGGCTGGCGTCGCGTCAGGTCAGGGCGGAGGCGGAGCGGGCCACCGACGAACGCGTGGTGCACGTGGGTGCGCCGCCTTCCGAGTACGCGGCGCACCTGTTGGACATCGTGCGCGCGTCCAGCCCCATGCGAGTACCCGCTCCGCTGATGCCCCTGGCACGACGCACCGAGTTCGAGGGGCGTCTGCTGGCGATCCTGGAATCGGCTGGCCGCCACGCCGTGCCGACGCTGCGGGCAGTGGCGCTCACGGTCCTGCTGGTGGGGAGTCTCACTGGTGCGGTGGCGTCGATCGGGGCGGCGCGACCGGTGGTCGATTCGTCAATGCCTTACGAGGACGACGCCGTCGGCACCGATCCCCGCACCGATCCCCGCACCGATCCCCGCACCGATCCCGGCACCGTGACGGACCCGTACGTCAACCCGAGCGCGGAGCCGAAGGTGGAGTCGCCGCAGGCGGGGCCACAGGCCATGGATGATCGCTCCACGGTCGCAGCGCTCGCCGGTGTGCTGGGCGACCCGGTGCCGGCTGTACGCCGGGCGGCCGCCGAAGCACTCGGCTCATCGCGCGACAGCGTAGCCGTCCGCGCATTGATGAGCGTCCTCCTGCAGGACGATGTCGCCCAAGTGCGGCGTGCGGCGGCGTACTCGCTCGGCCGGATCGAGGACCAGCTTGCGGTGCCGGCCCTCATGGAGGCGCTGCTGAAGGACGCCGACTCCGAGGTTCGGAAAAACGCGGCCTGGGCCCTTGGGGCAATCGACAGCCCGCGAGCCGCACCGGCACTGGCGCAAGCGCTGGAAGACGACCGGGAGCTGTCGGTTCGCATCGAGTCGGCTCAGGCGCTGGGTGAAATCCGGGATGTTTCGTCGATGAACGCACTCGTCCGTGTGCTCGGGCAGGACGATGAGCCGGCACTGCTCAAGTCCGTGATCGACGCGCTGCACAACATCGACAACGCCAGCGCGGCCACGGCCGTCGCCGGCGCGCTGCGCGACCGGAACGCCGACGTCCGAGTCGCGGCGGCGGAAGCACTGGGTTCGTTCGAGGACCGCGCTGTGGTACCGGCACTGATGGCGGCCGCCCGCGATGCCGACGCCGAAGTGCGGCGCGCGGTCATCGGCGCGCTCCAGAACCTGGGAGACCGGCGCGCCATCCCGGCATTCACTGCGGCGCTGACGGACACCGATCCCGAGGTGCGCCGTTCCGGTGCTGATGGTCTGGCCGACATGGACAACCTGCGAACGGCTCCGCCGGAGTTGATCCGCGCGATGGACGACCGCGACGCCGAGGTGAGGCAAGGGGTCGCACACGCATTGGGTCACATCCTGGATCCCGCCGGACTGAACGCCCTGGTCGCACACGTCGGCGACGCCAACGTCGAAGTGCGGCGGTCCGTGGTTGAAGCGCTGCAGGGGTTCGAGGAGGAGGAGGCGACGGCGGCGCTGCGCACGGCGTTGCGTGATCAGGACGCCGAGGTTCGCGAGTCGGCCGCGCGGGCACTGGGTGAAAGGAGCCGCAAATGAGCGTTTCCCGAATCGTCGTTGGTGTGGCGGCAGCCGTCATAGTGGTTCCGCTGATGCTGGCCGCGCGAGAGGGACCGTCCTTCGTGCCAAGCGGTCGAGAGCAGGCGGCCCAGCCACAGGCGGCCGACACGGCCGCCATTCGCGCGCTCGTCGCGGGCATTCGCGGGGCCAACGCCGTGCAATGCGAGCTGATCCTGCAGGCTTTTGACGGATGGTTCTCCGGCAGCGTGCCCGACCGGGATCCCGCGGCGTGGGAACTGGTTCGGCGCGTGCGGTATCGCGTCGTGGACCGTGAAACGATCGGTTGGCTGGCTGGCCAGCTTCGCACCGCGGATACATGCGTGGGGCGCGTCGCCAGCCGGCTCCTGGGAAGGAGCGAATCGCTGGTCGCGCGTGCGACGCTGCTGTCCGCCCTGAGCGATTCCAGCGCAAGCGTGAGGCGTCTGGGCGCGGTAGGACTGGGGTTCCGCAATGACTCGACGACGAGTGCCAACCTCGTGAGAGCACTGGCTGACCGCGATGCCGGCGTGCGCACAGCCGCGGCATGGGCACTGGGGGAAGTGAATTGAGGGTCAAGGGTCAAGGGTCATCGAGGGTCAAGGGTCGAGGGTCAAGGGTCAAGGTAGAGGCGACTGCGGCGCGACCCTTAACCCTCTACCCTTAACCCTTGACCCTTGACCTTTAACCCTTCCGTGTGCCCCGCCGTCCCGCGAGTTTTCGAGCCACCTCTCGGGACGTCGCACAATGAAAGTCGCATTCCTCGGGCTCGGCGCCATCGGCGCACCGATGGCTCGCCATCTCGTCGCGGATTACGACCTGGCCGTCTGGAACCGGACGCGGGCGCGAGCCGAAACGTTCGCCAGCGAGCAGGGATGCCGACACGAGGCGACGCCGGGGGGAGCCGCGCGGGGCGCCAGCCTGGTAATCACCTGCCTACCGACCTCGCGAGAGGTCAATGCGCTGCTCGATGGGCCGGACGGCCTCCTGGAGTCGCTCAACGAAGGCGCGATTCTGGTCGACTGCACGTCAGGCGATCCGGCGACGTCCAAACGGATTGCCGAGCGTCTGGCGGCACGGGGCGTCGGGTTCCTCGACGCACCGGTCAGTGGCGGTGTGTCGGGCGCCGTGAAGGGGACCCTGACCATCATGTGCGGCGGCGATGAGGCAACGCTGCAGCGCGCGAGGCCGATTCTCGAGGCCTTCGGTGAGAAAATCATCCTCTGTGGCCGGGTCGGAGCCGGCCACGCTGTGAAAGCGGTGAACCAGGCGATGCTTGGCGTCCACGTCTGGGCCCTGTCGGAGGGGATGGTGGCGCTGGCCAAGGCGGGGGTGCCCACCGACACCGCGCTCGAGGTCATCAATGCATCGAGCGGACGCTCCAATACGTCCATGAACCTATTCCCCGAGCGGGTGATGACCCGGGCATTTCCGCGGACGTTCCGGCTGGCGCTGATGGACAAGGACGTGCGGATCGCGGCGGATTTCGCTCGGGAACATGGAGTGGCCGCCCCGCTGCTGCAGGTGGCATCGGACCTGCTTCGCGTTGCTCGCCACGAGCTTGGCGAGGAGGCCGACCACGTAGAGGCGGTGCAGGTGCTGGAGAAATGGGCGGGCGTTCGTGTCGGGAAGAGTTCGTGACGACAGCGCGACAGGTCGCAGGCCACAGGTCTGAGGTCGCGACGGGCGAGGCCGAGGTCAGAGGTCAGAGGTCAGAGGTCATCCGTGGCGGGTTGCACGTCCCTTCTGAGCCATCCGCCCTTCGCAGCCATTTCCCGGCGCTGGAGCGCGTTCACAATGGCCTGCCGGTTGCCTACTTCGATGGCCCGGGCGGGACGCAAGTGCCGCGATCCGTCGGGGACGCCATGGCCGACTACCTCTTTCACCACAACGCGAACACGCATTGGGCCTACCCGACCAGCGCGGAGACCGACGCGGCGATCGTGTCCGCTCGCCAGGCGGTGGCCGACTTCCTGAACGCGACGCCGGATGAGGTCTCGTTCGGGAACAACATGACCACGATCACGTTCCACCTGGCGCGCGCGTTAGGCCGGTCGTGGGGTGCGGGCGACGAGATCGTCGTGACGGAACTGGACCACCATGCCAACATCGCCCCGTGGCAGGCCCTGGCGCGCGAGCGGGGTGTCACCCTTCGCTGGGTCCCGTTCTCGCCGGAGTCGGGCCAGCTGGACTGGCCGGCGCTGGAGCGCAGTCTCTCGCCGCGGACGAAACTGCTGGCCATCGGCGCCGCCTCCAACGCACTGGGGACCATCACGGACGTCGCGGCCGCGGGCCGGCTGGGCCACGCCGTCGGCGCGCTGGTGTTCGTTGACGCGGTCCATTACGCCGCCCACGGGTCGATAGACGTGCGCGCCATGGACTGCGACTTCCTGTCATGCTCCGCCTACAAGTTCTACGGTCCGCACGCCGGCCTGCTTTATGGCCGACGCGAGCTGATCGCGTCGCTGGATGTCCCCAAGCTCATCCCGGCCCCGGACGAACTCCCGGAGCGACTGGAGACGGGGACGCAGAACCATGAGGGGATCGTCGGCACCGGCGCGGCCGTGGATTTCCTCGCCGGCCAGGGAGCGGGATCGACTCGGCGCGAACGCCTGACGAGCGCCATGAGTGCGCTTCACGCGCGCGGCGACGGACTCGTCGCGCGCCTGTGGAGTGGCCTGAGCCACATCGACGGCGTCCGCTGCCATGGTCCGCCGCCCGGCCAACCGCGGACGCCGACGGTCGCGTTCACCGTGCGGGACGTCCCGTCGGAGGCGGTGGCGATGGCGCTGGCGGAGCAGGCCGTCTTCGTGTCGCACGGTGATTTCTACGCGTCCACCGTAGTCGAGCGCCTGGGCTTCGGCACCGACGGCGTCGCCCGAGCAGGCTGCGCCTGCTACACGACCGAGGACGAGGTGGAGCGACTGATTGACGGCGTGCGCCACGTAGCGCGGAGGGACTCGTGACTGCGACGGCCGGCCGGCCGACGAAAACGGTGCGTGAGTCGCAGCATGAGTCGTCCGAGATCATGATGCCGGGACACGCGAACAATCTGGGGCACGTGTTCGGCGGCGTGGTGCTGGCCATGATGGACCGGACTGCGGCGGTGGCGGCCATCCGTCACGCCCGGCGTACCTGTGTGACCGCCTCGATCGATCGGGTGGACTTTCGCGAGCCGATACTCCTGGGTGACCTGGTCGTCATGCGTGCCAGCGTGAACTTCGTGGGCCGCACGTCAATGGAGGTGGGGGTGCGGGTGGAGGCAGAAGATCTGCTGTCCGGCCAGCGGCGGCACACCAATTCGTGCTACCTCACGTTCGTCGCGGTGGATCGACACGGCCGGCCGGTGGAGGTTCCCGGAATCGTTCCGGAGTCAGCCCAGGAAAAGCGGCGCTACCAGGCAGCAGTGGAACGCCGCCGCCTCCGGCTGGAAGAGCGCGAGGCTGAAGCGAGGGTCGGACGGGGGGAACGCGAGTGACGGGAGCCGAGCCACGCATTTTCACGGTGGAGGAGGCGAACCGGATGCTGCCGCTGGTCCGGCGCATCGTGCGGGACATAGTCGAGGGGCATGGCACGTGGGCCCTCGCAGTACGGACCTACGAGGCGGCCGCGACCTGGGCCAGGCCCGATGCCCCAACCGACACGCTCGGTGCGCTGGAGGCCGACGTGCGGCGCGCGGCCGCGGACATCGATGGGTTCCTGCGCGAACTGCGGGAACTCGGTGTGGAGTTCAAGGGCTTCGATCTCGGCCTGGTCGACTTCCCGGGTGAGATGGACGGGCGGCAAGTGTGCCTCTGCTGGAAGCTGGACGAGGCCGAGGTGATGTACTGGCACGAAACGAGCGGCGGTTTTGCCGGGCGTCAGCCGCTGGCGCCGTCGCAGAGAACCTGAACGGGAGCGGTAATCGTTATGCGGGCTTTTCAGGCACCCAGCGGCGCCACCTGGAACGTGGACGTCAAGCTCCCCAGCCACAGCGGCGCAATGCTGGTCTTCCAGCACGCGGGCGGGCAGTCAATGGCGGGGGACCGTTATGCGTGGATCAACGCCGGCGCCGCGATCGTGAGCGACCCGCGCGAGCGGCTGTCCGCCACGTCGCTGCTCGAATCGATGAGCCAGGCGGAAATCGCGAGGTTGTTCCGGCGGAGCATGGCAGTGAGCAGAGAAGGGTGAGGTGAAGGGTGAAGGGTGAAGGGTACGGAGATCCAACCTTCACTCCTCACTCTTCACTCCTCACTCCTCACTCCTCACTCCTCACTCCTCACTCCTCACTCCTCACTCCTCACTCCTCACTCCTCACTCCTCACTCCTCACGCCTCACTCCTCACTCCTCACTCCTCACTCCTCACTCCTCACTCCTCACTCCTCGCCGAAGCCCACCGCCACCTCCATCCCGTCCTTCGCCACCTTCGTATCGGCGAAGACCGTCCTCGCCTCCGCCTCCAGTTCCGCCGCGTCTCGCGTATAGCGCGCCGAGACATGGGTGAGAACCAGGCGCTTCACTCCGGCCATTTTTGCCACGTGAGCCGCTTCGCGGGCCGTTGAATGCCCGGTCTCCACGGCGCGTGCAGCTTCCTCGTCACCGAAGGTCGCTTCATGGACCAACAGGTCGGCGCCTTCGGCTGCCAGGATGGTGGCGGCGCAGGGGCGCGAGTCGCCGGTGATGACGATTCGCCGCCCGGGTCGGGTCTTGCCGACAAGCTGCGCCGGCTCGATGACGCGGCCGTCCTCGAGGGTGACCGCTTCCCCCTTATGGATGCGTCCCCAGAGCGGGCCCTCGGGAACGCCGAGCTCCCGGGCGAGATCGGGATTGAAACGTCCGCGCCGTTGCGACTCGATCAGGGCGTACCCAATCGAGGGAGGGCCCCGATGCTCCAGCTCGAACGCCTGGATGGCGTACTCCTTTCGCTCGACCTTTTCGCCCGGGGCCAGCTCGCGGATCTCCGTCGTGAAGGCGAGTCGCTCGGAGCCGAACGACTCCGCCCTCCGGAGAACCCGTTCGGCGCCGCGGGGTCCCCAGAGCCGTATGGCGTCGGTTCGTCCCAGCAGGGACATGGTCCGGAGCAGGCCGACGATTCCGAGCAGGTGATCGGTGTGGAAGTGCGTGAAGAAGACATCGTCGATGGCGAACGTGACGCCGAAGCGCATCATCTGGCGCTGTGTTCCTTCCCCGCAGTCGAACAGGAAAGACTCGCCTTCTCGCATAAGAGCAATGCAGGCGACGTTGCGTTCAACGGTCGGTCGAGCGGCGGAAGTGCCGAGGAATTGCAGAGATAGCGCCATGGGCGACAAATATAGCAACGGCCCTGAGACGTTCCTGTTGCGGGAATCGAACTTGACGTGACCGGCCCCGGGTGTGATCCATGTCTCAGACGAGCGCGCCACGCTGTGCAATCCTTGAGCACGGCCACAAGGGGCCGTGCAGCGGATCGGGCGGCAGGAGCGTTCATCCGCATCGAGAGTGGCCGCCGGGAGACCGGTGCGCCGTCAACCCGACTCCAACGCCTGTGGGAGGGCCTATGAGCGGGAAGAGCAAAAGAGGGTTTGCATCCATGGATGCCGCACGCCAGCGGGAGATCGCGAGCAAGGGTGGTCGCGCCGCCCATGCGAAAGGCACGGCACACGAATGGACCACGGACGAGGCTCGCCGAGCCGGCCGGAAAGGCGGCGAGGTGGTAAGCCGGGACCGGGCCCACATGGAAGCGATCGGAAG
>DASWGU010000217.1:0-10945 GCA_036393555.1 Gemmatimonadaceae bacterium | reverse complement strand
CCCTCGGCCACGCCCTCGTCGGCGGTGCCGGAGCGCAGTGCGGACACTCCGTTACGCACCGAGCGCCTTTCACAGCCCGAACCGCCGCGCACGGCAACTGTGCAGGAGCAGGTGCCCCCTCCTTCAACGACCAGCCTGCCGGACGCGAAAGCAGACAGTCCGGTGGTGAGGGCTGAGAGCTCCGCAACGCCACCAATCGTCAGTTCCGCCCCCATACGTGTACCGGCCGCAGAACTGAAGCCACCCGTGCCGACGCAGACGGCGCCTCAGACAACAGTTCAGCCGGCCGTCGATCACCAGGCGGACGTCCGCAGTCTCATCCGGGCTTTTGGCAACGCGCTCGCTACCGGCGATCTCGCTGTCGCGCAGCGACTCTACCCGGGAATGCCGGCCGACCAGCGTGAGGGATTGCAACTGGTCTGGCGGAACGGTGGATCGATGACCCCGCGGTGGACGGTCAGCGACATCACCGTGGACGGCGACATTGCCACCGCGCGCATTCAGGGCACGAATGAACTCATCGAGCGTCGCGGCCAGCCGGTGCGCCGAGAGCCGGTTTCGCTGCGTGCGCGGCTGGAGCGTCGGGGTTCGGATTGGCGGCTGGTCTCGCTTGTCAATTGAAGCGCCTGGAGGCGTAATGCGAGCAAGATGGCTTGTGGCCGTGTTGTGCCTGTACCAGGGAACCGCGACGGCGGCGGCGGCGCAGGGCGGGCTCCGGGACCGGATCCGCGAGCTGTTCAGCTTCGGGAGTTGCGGCAGTCCATTGTGCCTCGATAACTCCGTGAACGCGACCAACGGCCACGGCAACCACTTCCTCCCCGACATCATCGCCAGCAACGGCGCCATACTCGGCTTCCTTGGCGATGCCATCGCCACGAACGCGTCCAACCTGCCGCTCTCGGCCACCAGCAGCGGCGCCACATTCCGGTTCGTGGGTGGCCTGCCGGTGCGGACGTCAACCTCCCTCGGCCCGGTCTTCGGGGAACGGGCACAGACGCTGGGCAAGGGCCGCCTCGTGGTCGGCGCCAACATGTCAGCGCTGAACTTCAGCTCCCTCCGTGGTGTGCCGCTCGACGGGCTCATTCTCAATTTCTCGCACGAGGACGTGGAGCCGGCGGGCCTGGGCCAGCCCATCCGGGAAAACGACGTGCTCCAGGTACGGCTCGATCTCAACGTGAATCTGCTGGTAACAACGTTCTTCACCACGTGGGGAATCAGCGACGGAATCGACGTGGGCCTGGCAATCCCCGTCGTGCATGCCGGACTGACCGGGCGCAGCACGGGCCAGTTCTTCCCGTTAGGCATCCCGACGTCGCACTTTTTCGCCGGCGACTCGGCCAACCCCGTACTGTCGGCGAACGCCGCGACGTTCGGGTTCGCCACGGGTCTTGGCGACATCGCCGTCCGCCTCAAGGGCAACCTCACGTCCTCCGAGACCGCAGCGGTGGCGTTCATGGCCGATGCCCGACTCCCCACCGGCTCGGAAGATGACCTGACCGGGTCCGGACACATGTCGGTGCGCGGCCTCATGCTGGGGTCCGCGCGCTTCGGCGACTTCTCGCCTCACGTGAACGTTGGGTACCTGCTGCGCACCGGCCAGGATCGCAACGATGCGCTCCTGGCAACCGGCGGCTTCGACCAGCCGCTCTCGGAATGGGCCACCATGGCCGTTGACGTGATCGCGGAGTGGCAGATCGGCCAGAGCGGGCTGCAACTCCCCGGCCCTGTGCAGTACGAGTATCCCGTTGCCCGCACCGTGTTTCCGACCAACGTGCCCAACATGAAGGACCATCGCATCAACGGCGCGTTCGGGATGAAGTTCCGGATTCCGGGCGGCGCCATCCTCGTGGCCAACGCGCTCGTGCCCCTGCGCCGGGGCGGGCTGGAATCGCGGTTGATCTGGACGCTCGGATTGGACGGCAACTTCTGACGCGCATGACCGCGGGAAGGCGGCTCAATCGCGTCGCCTGACGCGGTCCGGCGCATCGGCATCTGACGCCGTCCGGGCGCCACCAACGCTGGACGACCAAAACGGGTGGACGTCGCGTTCACGCTCGATGGGAACCTGAACGTCTCCGGCCCGGTTGGGCTCGGGGCTGAGCCAGATCGAACCGTCGAGCTTCCTGACTGTCCACGTCCGGATGGGTGTCCGGGCGGGGGATGGCCGCGAACGTGCGCGGTGCTACGCATACAGCAACCTCCAGTACAGGGCGTTCGGCGTCATGGGTCGAACTCCCACCGACTGGAGGACGGTCCGCGGACTCGGCGTTCCCCACGGCTCAGTAAGCGACCGGACCGCATGAGTCTGGCGGCCATCAGGGGAATCGATCCAACGCCGCCACCACCGATCTCGACCCAGCTGCAAGTTCTGAGTCAGCGGTGCAGTCGACCGGAACTACTCGGCGCGCAGCACCGTTACCGGATCGACGCGCGTAGCGCGACGGGCCGGAATCAGGATGGCCAGCACGGCGACACCCATCAGCAACGCAGCCACCGCAAGAAGTGTCGGCGGATCGGTTGGCTCAACGCGGAAGAGCTGTGTTCGCAGCAGGCGTCCCGTTACCAGCGTTGCGAGAGTGCCGGCAACTATGCCCAGTCCGATGAACCCGACCCCCCGGCGCATCAATGCCCGGGCCGCATCGCTCGACGTTGCCCCCAGCGCAATCCGGATGCCGACCTCGTGCGTTCGCATGCGCGCTGTCTGTGACGACACCCCGTATACGCCCACAGCGGCCACCACGAGCGCGACAACGGCGAACACGCCGAGCACAACCATGACGTACCGGTCGGCGGCAAGCGCGTCGATCGCGACAGCGTCCATGGGACGCAGCCGAAGCACCGGCGCCTCCGGCTCCACCGCGCTGACTGCCGAGCGAATCGCCGGCGCGAGGGAAGACATCCCTCCGTCGTACCGCACCACGACATGCATCTGTTGCGGAGGATCCGTCGCCAGGTGCCCGATGATCTCGGGCAGTGGCTCGACCTGGAGTTCCATTCGCTCGTTCCCCACCACGCCGACGACCTGGTGCCACTGCGACGTCGGAGCCGACTCACGATCGAACACGATCCGGCGGCCGATCGGGCTGACACCGCCGAAATACGCATCCACGAAGGCCTGATTGACGACGACGAATGACGGTGTGCCTGGCGGCATCCGCTCACCGAACAGCACCCCCTGCCTGAGCGGAACCTGCAGCGCGCGGAAGTATCCGGGCGTCACCTGCCGGTGCCGCACCTCGACGCCGAAGCGACCCGCTTCCCAACCCTCCACCATGAAGTCGCTCGTCCATCCCTGCCCGCCGAACGGGATGGATCGACCAATCCCTGCCTCGCGCACACCGGGAATGGCGCGCACCCGCTCCAGTATCCGAACGGCGAGCTGTACCTTCGCGTCGTCTGCGCTGTATTTCCACGTCGGAGCCGACACCTCGAAGGTGAACGCGTTTCTGGTCGAAACGCCGCTGTCCACGTTGCGCAGCTGGCCAATGCTCCGGACCATGAGGCCGGCGCTTACCACAAGCACCACGGCCAAGGCAACCTCGAACGAGGTGAGGAGGTGCGAGGCCAGGAGCCTCCCGGGCCCCGCGGTCGCCGTCCGACCGCCTTCCAACTCCTGCTGCACGTCGTTCCGGGCCGCCGCCAGAGCAGGCTGGATGCCGAACACCAGAGCGCTCACGCCGGCAATCGCCGCGGTGAACGCAAACACGCGCCAGTCCATCCGGAACACCAGGTCCGGGAGTTCGTCCGGTCGCCACGCGGCAATCGCGTTCAGGCCCACCCAGCCCACGGCCAGGCCGAGCAGCGTGCCGGCCACTGCGAGGCAGGCGCTTTCGATGAAGCCCTGCCGGACCAGGCGTCCGGTGGTGGCACCTAACGCGGCCCGGATGGCCATCTCGTGGCGTCGCGCCAGCGCCCGCGCGAGGCTGATCGTGGCCACGTTGGCGCAAACGATCGACAGCAGCAGCCCGGCGGCGCCAAGCAGCAGGAGCAGCGGGGCGCGGCGATCACCGACGAGAAAGTCGCGCAGCGGTGTCAGGCCGGCGTGCGTGCCGGCGTTCGTGCCTGGGTACTCCACGGCCAGCCGTGCCGCGACGGCGTCCAACTCACGGGAGGCCCTCCCGGCCGTCGCGCCCGGCGTGAGGCGCGCGATCGCCCGCACTACGTGCGCTTGCCGGAACCAGACACCGGCGCGGCGCGACGCCTCCCATCGGAACGTGGTCCAGACTTCCGCCTCGTTCATCGGATACCGGAACGCCGGCGCCAGGACGCCGACCACTTCGTGCGCCGCACCGTCCAGCCGGATGAGTTTCCCGACGATGCCGGAGTCGGCCCCAAACGTCCGCAACCACGCGCCGTGGCTCAGGACGGCGACGGGGGCGGATTCGGCCCAGGTTTCGTCCATCGTGAAGCCACGTCCGAGGTAAAGCCGGGCGCGGAGCACGGTGAAGACGTTCCCCGAAACCGCCGAGGCCATGACGCCGACGGTTCCTGTCGCCGTCGTGAGCGCGACGGAATTCGCCTCCTCGCGCACCAGGGCGATGTCCTCGAACGAGGGGACCTGCTCGCGCCAGTCCATGGCGTTTGCCGGCGCGACCTGCACGCGGTCCCACCCCCGTTCCGCATTGGATTCCCACAGCATCACCAGGCGGTGGGATTCCGGCAGCGGCAGGGGGCGGAGCATCAGCTCGTTGACCGCGGAGAAGATCGCGGTCGATGCGCCTGCCCCGATGGCAAGCGTGGTCAGCACCAGGATGGAGTACGCGGGCGACTTCACCAGCCCACGAATCGCGGGTCGCAGGTTCACTCGGAGGTCGAACATGTCGGGGGATTCGTTCAGGTGGGGGAGCGCGCCGACGGTTCAGTTGCCTGGCAATATGTGGTATGACAACACATGCCCGCGGAACGTTGGGTCCGATCGATCGGGGCGATGAGACACAAGTGGTCGATGGCGGGCGCTGCCCGAGACTCAGGCGCAGCCCGTCACGGTGATGACCGTCGGTCGACGGGACGGCGGGCAAGATCGGGATGGTTCGCCAACAGCCAGTCGATCGTATCCGCGATCGTGTCGCGCGCGGGACGGCTGCGGTAGCCCAGATCGGCTTCCGCGTAACGCGACGTCGTGCCCCACCAATGCGAGGCCAGTTCCACCACGACAGGATCCGGTAACAGGTGGAACGGCTTGAGGAGAGTGGCCAGCCACCACGCAATCCACGGCGGCACCAGCAGCCGTGGCGGTGCACGTCCCACGACGTCGCCCGCCAGCGCGAAGAACTCCTGAATCGGGCAGATGGTGCCCACGAGGTGATAGATCGGCCTGGGCGACGGAATCTCGAGGGCGTGGACGAGGGCGACGCACCCGTCCCGCACGTCGGCATAGTGAATGCCGCCTCGCACCAGAAACGGCAGCCGACCGCTCAGGAAACGAATGAGGTGACCCGTCGATCGGAACCGGTGATCACCGGGCCCGAGGAGCACCGGCGGGCGTACGATGACCAGGTCCGCGCCGCGGTCGTTCGCGAGGCTGCGGGCGGCCTGCTCGGCGAGCACCTTTGAATGGTAGTAGGGCCATCCGGCGACCTCGGCCGTGCAGAACGGTGCGTCCTCGTCGGCCGCCGATCCGGGCGCTGGAAAGCAGCCCACCGTGCCCGACGTGGATGCGAACACGATTCGGCATCCCCGATCGGCGGCGATGCGGGTCAGATTGACCGTGCCGTCGACGTTGGTGCGGTAGACCTCGTCCGACCCGGTTCGCGAGTGCTTCACCAGCGCGCCGAGGTGCAGCACACCCCTCAGGCCGTCGAGCCTGGGCGACGACTCCCAGCGTCCGGTCTCTGTCACAGTGCCGACGAGCGGTGTGACGTCAACCAGATCCCGGGTCCACGACATCCGCTCCCACGCTCCCACGTCGCGCACCAGCGCAATGGCCGGGATGCCTCGGCTGCCTAACGCCTGGAGGACGTGGCGACCGAGGAAGCCGCTGGCCCCGGTCACGAGGCAGGGCGCGTGACTCAGCTGATTGGCGCCGCCGCGGGCGCGGTGTCCGCCTTGGGCTCGGCGTGTGCGAGGGGCCGGCCGAAGAGCGCGGCATGAATCCGTCGCGTGGGTTCGTCGAACGGCTGTTCGCCGACGAACAGGTGCGCAAACTGGTGCTTCATCGCCTCGGCGATGCGTGGATCCATGTCCGCGGGCGCATCCAGCGTGCTCTCCAGGACACGACCGCCCCGCTCCTCGATCGCGCGACGCAGCCAGTCCACCTCGATGCCCTCCATCCCCGGCAGCCGAACCACGCAGCGCAGATGAAAGGTCGTCGTTACGGTGGCCTCGCGCAGTCGCTGCATCACCTGGTGACAGGTGTCGCGAACGCTGGTTTCGGGCGCCAGGTATACCGGTGAGCCGCAGGCGATATGCACCCGGCCCAGCCTGATCTCACCACGATACGCGTGCAGGCCCCAACGCAGCAGCGCGCCCAACTGCATCGTCGGCTTGGGCAGCCCCGCCAGTTCGCGGGCAAACGTGGCCTCTTCCGGCACCCGGTCGTATGAGATGGCGACGGGAAGCAGGCTGAACGTCTGTCCGGTATCCTGCAGACAGCGCAGCAGGCCGCGCTTTGGCGGCAGGAACTCCCGCGCGCGGCTGCGCTGTCCTTCGATGAAGAACTCCAGCGTCCGGCCCCCGTGGATCAGCTCCGCCACGCGCGCCGACAATTCCTTGTTCTCCTTGCGAGGTCCGCGCGCCACGTAGAACGCGTGCATCCAGGCGAGGATGCGGCCGAGCAGCGGGATGCGGCCGAACTCGGTCGCCGCGGCCACGTGCGGTATGGGAATACCCAGGTCGGGCCGCGAGAAGAAGAGGTACGACGCCAGCACGAAGTCGAAATAGCTCCGGTGTGTCGGCAGGATCACGGCGCGCGAGCCCTCGGGCATGGCACGCACGGCGGCATCGAACGATGGAAGGTCGACGGTGACCCGATCGAAGCAGCGTCGCAACAGCTTGGTCATGAGCCAGGCACCGAACCGGATGGCGGCGTTGCCACCTGGCTGCCTGCTCACCCAGCGGGCGTCGCCCCCGTGACCGCGGTGCTTTCTGCCATCCAGCAGCCATTGGGAGTCGTCGCGCGTGAGGACGTGACGATAGACGCCTCGGCAGACCGTCTCGACATACTCCCTCACCGCATAGCTCTCGGGGAGCGGGTGCGTCGACCGGAAGGCGAACGACTGTTGCGTGAAGTACGGGAAGACGGAATTCAAGTGGGCGATGCGGGTGAGCATGCGTGCCCCCGCCTTGCGCGCCCGACGCGAGCCGAGCGTGGCAACGCCCACCGGCACCCTGTGGTGCATGACGTCAGCCAGCGCGAACCGAAGCCCGGGCGGACCCGCGTACCGGAGGCTCGGCATGCGATCGACACGATTGGTCGAGAAAAACTGGCTGATGATGTCCGAGCACTCCCGAACCGTCGGGCTGGCCGCCAGCCCGGCGACTGCGTGCCGGATTTCGGGCGGACCATCAGCAGGCGACTCCGATGCCAGCGCTTCGATGATCCGGTCGGCGACTTCGTCCACCGGAACCAGGTCGAGACGCGCGTTCATGTCCGCGATGACGGCCCGCATGTGGCCTGTGCCGATCAGGACGACGAACGCGGCAAATGCGGCGACGCTGTCGATCCAGCCGGGAAACGGGTGGCGCCAGCTGGCCGAGATGATGCTGGGACGGACGATGGTGAGCGGCAGGCCTCTGCCCTGCTCCGTTATCAGTCGCTCGGCCAGACATTTTGTCAGCGTGTAGGTATTCGGGTGTCCGACCATCGCGAGCAGTTCACGCTCGTCCACGCGTCCGCCGAGGATATCATGCAGTGTGGCCGCTGCAGGCTCCGGCCAGGGGGGAAGCACGGGTTCAATGGGCTTGCCGTTTCCCGGGTGCGGCGTGCTGAACGCCGTCGAGACGTAGATCAACCGGCGCAGCTGCGGAAAGGTGCGAACGACATCGAGCAGGTTGAGCGTCGTGGTCACGTTGGACCGCGCCGCCGCCTTGACCGGCAGGTCGAACTCCACGGAGGCCGCCGCGTGGATGACGTGTGTCGTCTCCGCGACCAGCCGTGCCAGCGCCGGTTCATCCAGGTCCAGTCCCGGCGACTCGAGCAGACATCGGACGACGGTGACCGCCTCGGTCCAACCCGGCGGCAACGCGGAGAAGCAGTCGGACGTGGCGACTTCCCGTTCGAAGCGCTCCTCCGCGCTCCGCGATCCACGCGGCCGGATGAGCAGGAAGACACGCTCGACCTGCAGCTCCTCGCGGCGGCGCAGCAGTTCCTCGAGGACGACTTTCCCGAGAAAACCCGTCACGCCCGTGAGCGCGATGGAGCGCGGCGTGATCACACGCTCAGTGGCCGCCGCGGGCGCCGGAAGACCGGCATACGGCTCGGCGTGGGGGTCAGACACGGGCGGCGGGAACGGCGGTGATGCCCTGATTCGCGATACCGAACACGTTGGTGGGATCGATGGCCTGTTTCAGCGCAGCCTTCCATGCCAGAGCAGCGGGCGTCTGGATACGCGGCAGGAACGCCTGCCGCAACTTCCCGACGCCATGGTGATGCGAGATGGATCCACCGTGCCGGAGAATCTCATCCCGGGCGGAACGCTCGAGTTCCTCGAAGGCCTCGACCGGGTGATCGATGCCCTTGTGCCAGAACGCGAGGTAGAAATAGACGCAGACGCCGGTCTGGTAAACTTGAGTCACCCGGCAACTGATGAAGGGATTTCCCGGCAGACCGCGTTCCCGGTATTCGGCCTCGATACGCCGCTTCACCGCCGCGCAGGCTGGCAGTACGGCGCTCCAGGGCATGGATGTCTCGAAGGACTCGGCAACCACCCAGTGCCGCATGACGAAGTCACGCAGGTAGGCAATGCCGAATGTGAGCGCGTATCCGCGCTTTCCGTTCTCCGCACCGGCGCGCATCCCGCCGTATCGCCGCGACAACCGTTTCACCGAGCGCTCCTGCATGGCGACTTCGTCCGCATCGCCCTCGTAGACGATGGTGGCAGCTACCATGCGGGTCGGATCGAACCCACGCAGCCTGGTCACGAACAGCTTCTCCACGCGGCTTTTCAGAGCGTGCAGTCCTTCCGACTTCGGCTTCAGCGTCAGGCTGAGCTGGAACTGCAGGTTGTCCACCAGTCGGACGCTGGCTGGCGGCACTCCCTCGCGGGTGAGGTCGTACAGGAAGGCCACACCGTCCTCGAACGAGGGGAACAAAAGCGAGTCGTACCGCTGCACTTCGGGCAGTGGGAAGATCTTCACGACAGCGCGAGTGATGATGCCCAGGGTGCCCTCGGAACCGAAGACGGCTCGCCGGAGGTCGATACCCGCCGACTCGCGTGGCACTACCTCCGACCGACTGATATCTCCGCTCGGCGAGGCGACATGCACGTCGAGCACCAGGTCCTCGATGTTGCCATACCGGTTCTTCTTCATCCCGCTGGCGTTGGTCGCGATCCAGCCACCCAGCGTCGACAGCTCGACGCTGTCGGGTTCGTGCCCCAGTGTGAATCCGTGCTGCGCGAGCTGCGCCTGGATGTCGCGACCGACCGCGCCAGCCTGGATGCAGGCCATGTGGTTCACCGGATCGATCCACAGAATGCGTTGCATCCGGCTCATGTCGACCGAGATGATGGGCCGCTCCTCGTCGGAGGGACAACGCAGCGCCTCGCTCACGTTGGTCCCGCCGCCATACGGCACGAGGCAGACGTCGCAGTGTACCGCGGCGTCGACCAGCGCAGCCACCTGATCGTCCGTCGCCGGGTACACCACCAGGTCCGGCACACGCGGGAGGCGGTCGTAGTGAATCGCGTAGACCTCGGCAATGGTATGCCCGTGACCGTGGCGCAGCCGGATCGCGTCATCGGCAACGATCGCGTCCGCCGGAAAGAGCTCACGAAGCCAGTCGGTGAACGCGTCGCTCGTCCGCTGTGGTGCCAGCGGCGGCGGGTAACTGGAGAGGTGCGTATCGTCAGGCCGCAGATCGGCGGCCAGAATACCGCGCGTCCACGGCAGGAGATCGGGCAGTTCCGTACCGCTGAGCGCGTACCGGGTGCCCTTCAGCTCGACGTTACCGTTAGGGAGAATCGAAAACGCCGAATCCTGGAACCCCCATGCCTGCAGGTTCTCGCGGTCGGCGGAATTCCGGGGCGGCTCACCCGGGACGATGCGGCTCGAGGCGTTTCCTTCAACCAGCGCGCGGCCGCCAGAGTGCGCCCCCACACCTGCCCCGTCCCCCCCCGCGGCCGCGTTCGCATTCGTGGAACGATTCATGTCCGTGGGTAACTGGTTCGGGCGGAGGGGGAACGATACTAGGGAGGGTAGCCCACCGCCAGCGCATATGGGCGTGTCATTCAGGCGATCTTGCAGCCGGAAGGCGGTGGTCCGTCATGACGCTTCTTGCCTGAGATACATCAGCGACCCGGGCGTCGTGAGGGATTCGCCGGTCTCAAGGAGCGTCTTCAGCCCGGAAAGAATCATCGGCCATCCGCCGAAGATCTCATCGTTCGCTCCCTCTCGCAGCCGATCATGCACCACCGTCAGACGGCAGGAGTCGCCCACCGGTTCAATGTCCCAGGTGACACGCGACGTGCCCTCCGCCTTCACCTCGTCGCTCCAGAGCGCGCGGAAACTCTGCACCAGCCGGCGCGGCGGGTCCACCTCGAGAATCTCGCCTTCGGCGATCGGCAGATCGGGTGAGATCGTCGCGTCGCCCGTACGCGCCACGTACGCTGATCCGGATAGCCAGTCCGAGTGCACGCCCACCCCGAAGGAGTACCTGGCTCGCATCGCGGGATCGGTGATCGCTTCCCAGAGACGCTCCGGCGTCGTCTTGATGTAGATCTCGAATACTTTCTCCATGGTCTTTTCCTCCAGTCCATTCTTTAGGTTGCTCAGGGTCGCGGTCCAGGGC
>DASWGU010000216.1:0-12854 GCA_036393555.1 Gemmatimonadaceae bacterium | reverse complement strand
CATCCAGCACTCACGACTCAGGCCGGCTTCTAGCTGAGCTAGCGGTCGCGAGGCAGCAGCCGAGGCGAACCGCGCATGTCGACGGACGCGAAATGCCGGAGATCGAGCGTCGCGATGGAGGCGGCGCCCAGTCGCTCCGCTACCGCGATCACCACCGCGTCGACGAGTCCGAGATGCAGCGAACGGTACTGGTCGCAGATCTCACTCGCCCGCTGGAGATCGCCTTCGTGTCCCCATTCCACGGCGTAGCTGCCCGAGCCGATGTCCCGAAGAAACGCTCGCTCGGCGTGGTCGCCGACGTGCCGCTGCAGCAGATAGTCGACCTCGGGGAGAATGGCCCACGGCAGGATCCACGCTCCGGGGTCTTCCTCGTAGACGGTCAGAAGTTCAGCGTGGTAGTGGTCGTCGGCATCGATCAGCGCGAGAACAGCGCCCGTATCGGCGACGATCATTCCTCGCCAAGGCCGGCCAGCAGTTCCTCGGCGCGCTCCGCGAGATCGCCGCGCCCACTCCGTCCTACGCCGATGCTGCTGGGTCGCATGGTGCTACGTCGGGCGACATAGACGGCCACCGCTTCGCGGACGAGGTCAGCCGTGGTCCGACCGTCAGCGCGGGCAATAGCCTTGAGACGCCGGTAGTCTGCCGCGGTGAGGTACACGGTCGTCTTGGTGGTTTCGGACATATGGTAACCATATGTGGCTGACGACCAGCGTCAAGGTCCCTGTCCGCGCTTATGGCGAGCCAACCTGTTGGAAACAGGTGACTTCCGCCGGCCCTCCCAGGCTGGATCCCTGAACAGCGTTGCTCGCGGAGCCGCAACGGACGGAGGCTCGCTGGGGGACGTGACCATAGAAGAGAAAGGCCCGCCGGATAGCGGGCCTTCGTTCCTGCTGCCCGTGCAACCAATTGATCAACCGCGCGTGGCGACCCGGTCGCGCCGACGCCATCGCCGCCAGCTCGCCCGCCGCTCGGCGTGAACGACAAGCGAACTACGCCGAGTATGCACGCGCGTTGATGGGAGTGCTTCATCCCGGCAGCGCGTGCGACATCATTTCCACGCAGCGACGTTCGTGCCCATCGCGCCTTTCAGCTGGAGCAGGAGACCGAAGAGCCCGAGTGCAGCGCGGGGCCAGTCGAGCTGCGGTCATCGGTTCGGGGGAAAGGCGGTCGCGCATTGGGATCCCGGGTGAGTGCCGTTGACATTACGGCGGTTTCGGGGCGTCGTTTCTCCGCAGGCTTGCGGGTGCATTGCGAGGTGACTCTGACGACCAGCGGATTTCGGATGGCGGCCCTGCGGGTGAGCGGGATCCTGAAGCGACTCGCTGCGGCCCTTGTTCCGGCCCTTGCCCTGTCGGCCGGGGCGCAGCAGGCCACGGGTCAGGTGCCGGAACAGCGCCAGATTGCCGTACCGTCCGAGCCGGTGTCGTTCACCATCGGCGCTGACACGCTCCGGGGGCGACTGTACGTCACGCGTGCCGCAATGCCGCTGGCCACGCTCGTCCTCGTTCCAGGATTCGGCGGCACGACCGGCGACGTGCTGGAACTCGGCATTCGGCTCGCCGCGCGTGACGTGAACGTCCTGGTGTTCAACAACCGTGGGGCGCAGGAGAGCCAGGGTACGCTCACCATCGCGAACGCGCTTGACGACGCGGCGGCTGCGATTGCCTGGCTGCGCTCCCCCGCCGTGCGCACCCGGCTCGGCGCCGACCCGTCGCGCATTGTGCTGGGCGGGCACTCCTTCGGGGGAACGGTCGCGATCCTGCACGCCGCGCGTGACACAGGCGTACGGCGCGTGCTCGCGATCGCAGGCGCCGATCATGCTACTTATGCCCGGCGGATGCGTGAGGAGCCAGGGTATCGCGAGGCATTGCTGGGACGCCTCTCCGGTGCACGCCGGCCGGACGGCCCGGTCACGTTCGATCCCGGGATGGTGATCGAGGACCTGCTGGCCAACGAGACTCGTTATGCGCACCCGCCGCTGGCGCCTCGTTTCGCGGGCCGCGCCGTGCTGCTCGTGGGTGGCTGGGAGGACCAGACCTGCGTGGTGGAGCGTGAGGTCATCCCGTTCTTCAGGGCGCTCCGCGCGGTGTCCGGGGTGGACGCGTCCATCGCGACGTACACCGACGGCCACGGCTTTGCACGGTCCCGTGCGCAGCTGGCTGAGGAAGTGCACGCCTGGCTGGAGCGCACCACGCCCCGGTAGTCAGCGTCGGTTCCTGCAGGGTGCTCTCGCCCCCGACGGTGTCGGACCGACCGATTTCATTTGCTCAGTTCATTGAGGACGTTTCAGACGCGGTGACGGTCCCCCCGTTCTTTCTCCAGATCTAAGCTGAGAGCAAGGCCGAGGTTGAGGTGGGAAGGGCGAAGGTCCGCCGTTCGGGAGCGAGCGACGCGAGTGCCCGGAATTGCTGAACCGCGCGTTGAAACGATGACGCAAAACAAGCTGTCGACGCCCATTCTCGGCGTATGTTCGCTTGTCACCTACGCCGAGCCGAGCGTACGCTATGGGCATGCCCGCGCAGCAGACTGATTGGACCGCGGAAATGGTCCGCGCCCTTCCCGACGACGAGAATCGGTACGAGGTGCTCGACGGGGTTCTGTTCGTGAGTCCCGCGCCGAGCCTGAGCCACCAGGACGTCCTTGGAGGGTTATTCGTGTTGATCAACAGCTACGTCCGCCAGCACGCGCTCGGCTGGACATTCCTGTCGCCTGCAGACATCGAATTCTCACCGAAACGCCTCCTCCAACCCGATCTTTTCGTGGTTCCGAATACCGGCCAGGGAAAGCCGCGAACGTGGGCGGAAGTCATGGCTCTTCTGCTGAGTGTTGAAGTGCGGTCGCCCTCTACGGCCCGTCTTGATCGCGTCGAGAAGCGACAGGTCTACCAGGACGAACGGGTACCCGAGTACTGGATCGTGGACCAGGACTCCAGAGTTGTCGACCGTTGGACCCCCGGAGACCTGCGCCCCGAAGTGCTCGAGAATGAGCTCGAGTGGCAGCCGAAGGTTGGCATCCCGCCGCTGAGGATTGTTCTGGCGGACTTGTTCAATCCCGACGCCGACTGATTCCGCGTCGACTTCTCCCTCAGGACAGGCGCCAACGCGTCGCAGGACAGCTTTCGTTCACTCGAACCTGAACTGCAGAAACCGGGAGAACAGTGGCGTAAGCCGGTACTCGTATTCTGGCCGACGTGGGTCGGATGACGTTGCCCTGCGCTCCATGAGGCCGAACTGCACGAGCGGTCTGAGCACGCGGCCACTGAACGCGTATTGCCGGAGGTCGCCGTAGGTCAGATCCAGTTGGGTTGGAGGATCCTCTGCCTCGGGGAGCCAGGCTGTTTCGGCAAGGCTTTCAGGACGGCGCCAGGGGGCGTGCTTCGGTCCAAGCGGTAGAGGGAATAACCTTGCTGGCGACCGTCGGCGTCGGATTGATGTAGTCGCACGGCACGGTAATCCCACGTGAGGTTACGCCGAGTCGTCCAGGACGTCGCGGAACAGCGCAGGCAGGTCGATGACCAGCCGTACGAGTGCCCCTGACGGATGCCAGCCCAGTTCACTGGCCAACACCTCAGGGCGCTCATCCTCTGGCCTCCAGCGCTCGACCACGTCGGCATCCTGGTCGATGATGCAAACTCAGACACGCCGCCACGCTGAAAATACGCGCGTTTGGTCACGCGGTCGTGTCGCCCCGATCCCGGGGACATGCCCATACGGTGCTCGGCTCGGCGAAAGAAGCGCAAGTGGCCACACCGAGAAGCAGCTACCTACCTCAGGAGGCTCCATCCTGACGACGGAGCTAACCGGCGCTCGATCTCCTCATGGACGCGACGGATGGCGATCGGGGCCTGCTGGTCGCTTCACGCGGTCCCGCATGCTGAAGACTGGTTCCTGAAGCCGGACCGGGTTGAACCACCTGCGCCGGTCGGCTGAGGTTACGCTCCCACCGTAGCCGCAGGGTGTGACAATTCCCGGCTGCTCGGTCCCTCCCCATCGGCTCGCTGTCACACCCCCACGGTAGGATCGGTTGACCACCGCACGCTCCAGCCGCTGCCCATGCTTGCCGACGCCCATGCTCCAGCAACTCGCCTCCTCAATGAATCCGCCGCCGGAACCGGACCTCTTCTGGTCGCTGGTGGTGGGTGCAGTCGGACTTGGTCTCATCGGACGGGTGCTCTGGCAGAACAGGCGGGACCGCCGCTCCAGCAAACCCGACGATGCGCGTTAGGCGATTCCGGGTTCCTCACGCGGCGGATTGCCCGCGCACAGCGCCGGCCGGAACGGGCCAGCCGAGTGACGCCGCACCAACTGAACCATTGACGCCAGGGCGCCATCCGCAAGATTGCCCCGGGACACGCCCCGACCGATGACCTCTTCCAAGACGTCCCGCTGGCTGGATCTCGTTGCCTTCCTGCTCCAGCATCACTTCCCCGTGACGCGAGAGCAGATCTTCCGCCGGGTCAGCGGCTACGACGGCGCGGACGAATCCACCCGCCGCAAGTTCGAGCGCGACAAGGACGAACTGCGCGCACTCGGTATCGACATCGAGACCATCCCCCTGCCCGGCACAGCGGGCGACTCGGCGGCAACCGGTTACCGGCTCAAGCCTCGTCAGGCATACCTGCCCTACATCGAGCTGGTGGACGAACCGGTCACCGACCGACCCTACCCGGGACTGGGCCGCATCGCGCTGAGCCACGTGGAGTTCGAGATCCTCGATCGCGCCACGCGGGCACTCGCGGACCAGGGTGACACGCCCTTCGCCGACGCGGCACTGAGCGCTCGGCGCAAGCTCAACTTCGACCTGCCGCTGACCGACGATGCCGTCCGGCACATCCTCGCGCTCCCGATGCCGGAGCACGCCCGCGACGCACTCGCGGTGCTGCAGGAAGCGCTGATCGCTCGCACGGTAGTCACCTGCCGGTACTACACGATGTCGCGCCGGTCGGAATCGGTACGACAGCTCGAGCCATGGGGCCTGCTCTTCCAGTGGGGACGCTGGTACTGTGTTGCCCGCGCCCGCGATCGCGAGGAGCCGCGGGTCTTTCGCGTGGACAGGATGCGCGACGTTCGCCGGCGCAGCGGCCCTGAGTCGCGCTTCACCGTGCCTGACGACTTCGACGTCCGCGCCTTCGCGGGTCGGCCGCCCTGGGAGTTCGGCACCGGCGGCGTCACCACCTGCGCGGTCCAGTTCGCGTTCCCCGAATCGCGCTGGGTGATCAGTCGCGGCATCGGTCGAACGGTCAGCGAATCCGATGTGGGCCTGGCGGTGGTCGAGTTCGACGTGCGCGACGACGAGGCGTTCCTGCGATGGCTCCTTTCCTTCGGCCGGCGCGCGGCAATCGTGGCGCCGGTGGCCCTGAACGAGTCGCTGGCCGCGCTCCGCGCCGAGGTGGCCGCGATGTACGCGGAGAGCGCGCCGTGACCGCCATCGACCGCTTCACCCGCATCGTGTCTCTTGTGGCCGAGCTCTCGCGCAGCGAGCGCGACGGGGCCGACGCGCCCACCATGAGCGAGCTGGCCGCGCGGCACGGCGTCTCCCAGCGGGAGATCGGCACCGACATCAGGACGCTGACCGTCCTTGGCGATCACTCCGGCGCCGACTGGCTGCTCTCGCTCCGCATCTGGCAGCAGGGGGATCAGGTCTCCATGTCCAGCGCCGGACCGTTCCGCCGCCCGATCCGGTTCTCACCGGAGGAGCAGCTTGCGATCCAGCTCGCGCTGGCGCTGGAACCCGGCGGTGCCGCGCTGGCGGAACGGTTCGCCGCGGTCATCAACGGCCGCGCCTCTGCCGCGTCCGGCGTGCCTGACGACTCGACCGGCAGCGGCGAGCGAAGTGACGCCATCATCGGTCGCGCCATTCGCGAGCATCGCGTGCTGGAGATCGCCTACGCGGGCGAGGTGCGCCACGACGTGCGGACCAGGTTGGTGCAGCCGTACCAGTTGGCCGAATTCGGAGTGCGATCGTACCTCGTGGCCTGGGCGCCCGACGTGGGCGCGTGGCGTCACTTCCGGCTGGATCGCGTACTCCAGGTCACCGCGACGGATACCGTGTTCGTCCCGCTGGGAGACTTCGAGCCGCTTGTGCAGCCGCGCGATATCTTCAGACCGGGCTCCGTGGTGGAGAGCGTCACCGTCAGGTTCCGGCGCGATGTTTCCGCCTGGGTGACGGAGGCATTCCCCGAGCACCGCGTGCAGGCTGATGGATCCGTCCTCGTCATGTTCACCGCTACGAGCCTGGAATGGATGACCCGCAAAGTGCTGGAGTTCGGGGCGGACGCCGAGGTGGTCGAGCCGGCTCACTACCGCGACGCGGTTCGCCTGGCTGTCGCGTGACGCAGGACGGCGCCCGGTGGGTTTTGCCGACACGAAATCATGCGACTCCCCGCTGACCAACCTGCGCCGTTCCGGTCAGCTTGGGGCAGGATTCCAACGGAGCACGGATGTCACGCACCCTCGTTCTGGCACTCACCCTCACGGCCCTCGCATGCGGTGAATCTCGCCCGTCCCGGGAAGCGGCCGCGCCCATCGATTCGGTCAGCCTGGCGCGGGCCCGGCAGGCGGCCGACGCCCTCGGCGGCGATCTGCTGACCATGCTCAGGGGCGAGCTGGATCGCGGAGGCCCGGCGGCGGCAATCGCCGTGTGCGCCGATTCCGCCCAGGTGCGCACCTTGCGACACAGCACCGAGGGCGTTGCCGTGCGCCGCGTGGGTACGCGCGTACGAAACGCCGCGAACGCGCCGGACGCCGTCGAATCGGCCGTGCTCGACGCGTTTGCCGCCGCCGTCGCCGCCAACCGCCCGCTTCCCGACACGGTGTTCGTCACTCGTGAGGCCGGCGCCAACCCGCTGGTGCACTACATGCGCGCCATCCGGGTGCAGGAATTCTGTCTCGCCTGCCATGGCCCGGCCGATGGCATGGGCACGGAGGTCAAGCAGGTGATTGCCGCGCGGTATCCGGACGATCGTGCCACGGGGTACGTCGTGGGCGATCTTCGCGGCGCGATCTCGGTCACGGTAGCGCGCACGCCGTAGGTCGCTCGAGGCACTGCAGACAGCTCCAGCATCTGCACCTCGCTCGTCCGTGATGCTCGTGACCTCATGGTTGCTCCGGAGCTGGACGCGTTGCAGTGATTCAACCCGCGTTCCAGGGACGATGATCCGAGCGGCGCTTCGTGGCATCCTCGGCGTATGTTCGCCTGTCATTCACGCCGAGCCGAGCGTACGCTATGGGTATGCCTGCGCAACACACCGAGTGGACCGCCGGGATGGCGCGTGCGCTCCCGGACGACGGGAAGCGCTACGAGGTACTGGACGGAAAGCTGTTTGTGAGTCCGGCTCCGTCATTCACCCACCAGAGAGCTGTCGCACTGCTCTATGAGATTCTGGCGCCCTATGCACGTACGCACGGGATCGGTGAGACCATGGTGTCCCCCGCCGATATCGAGTTCTCGGCGACGCGGCTGGTGCAACCCGACATATTCGTGATTCCCGTCGTTCCTGGAAGGCCCACACGCGCGTGGCGCGACATCACGCGCCTGTTGCTCGCCGCGGAAGTCCTGTCCCCGTCGACTGCGCGAGGGGACCGCTACACCAAGAGGATAGTCTTCCAGGACGAAGGCGTTCCTGACTACTGGATCGTGGACCTGGATGCGCGCGTGTTCGAGCGCTGGCGTCCATCCGACCAGCGCCCGGAGATCCTCGGCGAGGTACTGCATTGGCAGCCGGCCTCAGCCACGGCGCCATTGACGATCGACCTGGTGCGCTACTTCGCGGACGTGTGGCGCTGAGTCGACTCGGTCACTTCTGACGCCTGAACCGGATATCCCGGCTCCGGGAAGGAGTCCGGGCTGATGTCAGTCGCTAGCCTGGGCGTCGGCTTCGATCTCCACCAGGTACTCATCCCCCACCAGGTCTGCCTGCACCAGCGTGTTCGCAGGCTGGATCCCGCCGAAGCGTTCGCCATGGACGCGCGCCACGGCCTCCCAGTCCGACATGCGCTTCACGAAGACACGGGTCCGCACCACATCACCTAACGCTGCGCCAAGTGACTCGAGCGCTCCCTCGATCTTGTCAATGGCAAAGTGCGCCTGGGCCGCAGCATCAGCGCCACCGACGCACCGGCTCCCATGCGTGGCAGTGGTGCCGGAAACCACGACGCGGTTCCCGACCCGCACAGCGCGGCTGAACCCGGCCAGGTCCTCCCAAACCGTCCCCGACAGCGCGCGCTGGCGACGTCGCTCGTCGTTGCGCACCGGATACGGCGAGGGGAACTCGCGAAAGTGATGGCTCAGGTCCCCCGCGGCCGTGAGAAAAGGCGGCCGACGGTACTCGTCGCCGCAATCGCCGGGAATTGGACGCAGGGCAGCAATCGCTTCGTCCAGCACCCCGCGCGACTCGGCGTCGAGCGCGAAGTCGAACAGCCTGGCCGCTTCCTCCACATGAGCGCGCTGACCGAGCCGCGCCCCGACGATCACCGCAGCTACTGCCGGCTGCTCCAGCGCGTAACGCGTCGCGACGCTGGCGATCGACACACCCAGCCGGCGCGCGACGACCTGCGCTGCGGCCAGCACGCGCTGGTACGCCGCCCACCCGCCGACGGCATCGATGAAGCGCTTGTATTTCATCTGCGACCACGTGGACAGCTCGCCCGCGGCCGGCTCCGGTACTCCTGACCAGCGCTCGGTCAGGAACCCGCCGGCCAGCGTGCCATAGGCCAGGATCGCGAGGCCATTGGCCCCACAGAACTCGGCCATCCGCCCCCTGGCGCGGCGATCGAGCAGCGAACAGCACACCTGGTTCGAGACCAGCTCGATGCCGGTGCGCACGGCCACACGCAGGTGCGCCGTGTCGAAGTTGGTGACGCCGAGCTGGCCGATCAGGCCCTCACCTTTGAGTTCCTGGAGGAAGGTGAGTGCGTCGAGCCACGATGGATCCGGGAAACGCCAGGCGTGGAACTGCATCAGGTCGATCCGATCGACACGCAGCCGCTCGCACGCACGCGCGACGGCGGCACGCACCTGCTCGCGCGTCACGGGCCCGGGCGCGGGGACCCACTTGGTCAGGAGCTGGCACTCCCTGCCCCGCGGATTCGTCGCACGGAACTGCCCTGCGATCAATTCGGCGGATCCATAGTGATCCGCCATGTCGAACGTCGTCAGGCCGGCGTCTGCATACTGCGTCATCGCAAGCGACGACGCTTCGACGTCGAGCTTACGGCCGTCGCGCTCCATGTCCGCGACCTGCCACAGACCCGTGATGACGCGTGAGATCGACAGGACCGGGGAGAGCTGGTATCGCTCCATGAGCTGCTACTCCGGCGGGAGCGCCGAGAAGACCGCCCGCACATCCACGCCACGCCTGACGAGTGCGCGCCGCTCGCGCCAGTAGATTGCGGTCGCCGCGGCCAGCATCACCACCCACAGGTTGGTGGAGCGGAAGTACCAGGCCGTGTCGGCGGCAACGTCGCGCCAGACGTGCACGACGAGGAAGGCGCCGATCACCAGCACGCCGGCGCCGGCCAGCGTCACCTGGAGCGCCCGCTGCGGTACCACGCGCACGCGCGCGGCGAGCACGGGATTGCGGCCGGGAAGCGTCAGCACGGCGACCGAGATCAGCAGGAAGTTGATCAGCATGGAGATCACCAGGATGTCCACGCCGAGGAAGAAGTCGCCGGCCAGGTGGCTGCCGAGTATGCCCGCCGTGGCCATGGCGCCGCTGGCGAGGATGGCCGTGTCGGGCGTGCGACGCACCGGGTGCACGCGCACCACCGCCTTCGGGAAGATGCCGTCCTCCGCCCAGGCGAACATGAGGCGCGACGTCCCGAGCAGCATCGCCGGGAGGTCCTTCATCAAGGCGACCGCTGCGCCCGACACCATCAGCACAGTGACCGGGCGGGGCAGCAGCGGCGCCAGCAACCCGGGCGCCGTGAGGTCCCTCGTCCGCGCCTGCTCGGCCACCCACTGCCACGGCACCGCGTGGTAGACGGCCGCGGTGAAGAGGAAGTAGAAGATCGCCACACCGATGATCGCGATGCCGATGGCGAGCGGAAGCGTGCGTGAAGCGTTGCGAGCCTCTCCACCGGCCTGCGCAATGGTGTCGAAGCCGATGAAGCTGGAGAAAAGGAGCACCGATGCCATGAACACCGGGCCAATACCCGCAGAACCTCCCGCCGCCGTCGCTACCGTGGCTGCATCCGGCACCGCAGTGATGAAGTCGGTATGCGTGTACGAGAAGCCGGCAACGATCACCAGCCCGCCCAGGATTAGGGTGAGGAACATCAGCGGGACGACCGTGCGCTGGTAGGCGGCAATGCCGCGCAGATTCACGCCAACGAATGCCCAGAGCACGGTGATGGGGATGACGAGGCGCGCCACGCCGGTCTCCAGCGACGCGCTCACTCCCGCCGCTCCGGCAGCCAGGGCGACGTCGCGCAGGAACGGGACCAGCAGGTATGACACCACGCCGATCGCCACGCAGAGGCTGAACCATTGCGAGAAGCTGGCGACGAAACCGAGGTATGGATTGAGCCCGCGACTGGCGTAGACGTAGCTGCCACCCGCGCGCGGCATGGCCGAGGCGAGAATGGCGTAGGCGAGCGCGGCGAAAAGCGCCGGGACCGCGGCGAGCAGGTAGGCGGGGAGCACGCTGGCGCCGATGCCCGGAACGTTCCGCTGGATCATGAACGGAATGACGTTGATCGCGGCGCCCACCATGGCGCAGACGCCGGTGGCCACAAGGCCCAGCACGCCCATCTCACGCGCAAGCGTGGCGCCGGCCTGGGTGGAACCCGCGGAGGAGGCTGTCATCCGGCGTTGGTGTCCCCTGACTCCGATTGGCCTTTCTGCCCCATCTCGAGGTGCTCCAGCGACTCAGCTGCTTTCACCAGCTCGTCCGGCAGAGAAATCGCCGTCTTCATACTGTTATCCTACGTGAGCTATTCCACGCTCACAAACCCCGCACCATCCCCTTGCATCTCTCTGACTCCGGCGTTCGCCTCTCCGCGACCGACCTCGCCCACTTCCTGAGCTGCCGACACCTCACGGCGCTCGACCTCGGCGTCGCCCAGGGTCGCCGCGGCGCGCCGCACGGCAGAAAGGACGACCCGCTGCTGGACCTGATCATCCAGCGCGGCAACGAGCACGAGGCAGCATATGTGCGAAGCCTGGCGGCAAGCGGTTCGCGCGTGGTGGATCTCAACGTCTACCGGCAGCAGCCCGCGCAGGCCCTCGCCGAAACCCTCGCCGCCATCCGGGACGGCGCCGAGGTGGTAGTCCAGGCTGCGCTCAAGCACGAATCCTGGTTCGGCTACGCCGACATCCTGCGACGCATTCCTCAAGGCTCGACCCTGGGCGACTGGTCCTACGAGGTCATCGACACCAAGCTCGCCCGCGAGACCCGCGCCGGCACCATCCTCCAGCTCGGCCTCTACTCCGCCATGCTGGCCACCGTCCAGGGCACGACGCCGGAACACTTCCACGTCGTCGTCCCGGGCGCCGACGGCACGGGGCACGTGGAGCACTCGTACCGGGTCGACGACTTCGCCGCCTACTTCCGCCTCATCCAGCGCGAGATGCTCGACGGCGTCGCATCAGGCGATGAACAGCTTGCCGCCGCGCATTACCCCGAGCCGGTGGAGTTCTGCGAGATCTGCCGCTGGTGGCGCCACTGCGACCACCGGCGCCGAACCGACGACCACCTCTCCCTCGTCGCCAACCTGGGGCGCATCCACCGCCGCGAGCTGGAGTCGCACGACTATCCCACGCTGACAACGCTGGCCGGGATGCCGATCCCGGTTCCGTTCAGACCAAAGCGCGGGTCGCGCGAGACCTACGAACGCGCCCGGGAGCAGGCGCTGGTTCAGCTCGTCTCCCGCGACCGCACGACACCGGTCCACACACTCCGCCCGCTCGAGGTGCCGCGTGCCGGCGGCAAGCCGGTCGAACCGCGCGGCCTCGCGCGCCTCCCCGCCCCGTCGCCGGGGGACGTCTTTCTCGACCTGGAAGGCGACCCGTTCGCCGACGAAGGCGGGCGCGAGTACCTCTTCGGCATCACGACCGTGGACGCGCCCGGCAAGCCTGACTACCACGAGTGGTGGGCCTTCACGCCACAGGAGGAACGAGCGGCGTTCGAGTCGGTCATGGACTTCATCATGGACCGCCTGGCCCGCCACCCGGACATGCACGTCTACCACTACGCGCACTACGAACCGTCCGCCTTCAAACGCGTGATGGGTCGTTATGCCACGCGCGAGGAAGAGCTTGACCGGCTCCTCCGCGGCCGCCGGTTCATCGACCTGCTGGCCGTCGTGCGACAGTCGATGTGGGTGGGCGTGGAGAGCTACTCCATCAAACGGCTGGAGCCCCTTTACGACTACACCCGCGACGTCAACCTGCCTGACGCGTCTTCGGCGCTCCGGCGCATGGAGTACGCGCTCCAGCTCCGCAATCCGGCACTGGTGACCAATGAGGATCGCGCCACCATCCGGGGCTACAACCGCGATGACTGCGTGTCCACCCTGTTCCTGCGGGATTGGCTGGAACGAGTGCGCGCCGGTGCCGTGTCCGGGGGCTGGCAGATCGACCGACCGCCCATCGAGCCCGACGAGCCGACAAAGAAGATCACCGAGCGCGACGTGGCCGTGCAGGACCTGCGTGGTCGCCTGCTGCACGACGTGCCTGGCGACGGCAACGTGCTCAACGGCGAGGCACGGGCACGCTGGCTGCTCGCCTATCTGCTGGACTACCACCGGCGCGAGGACAAGGCGACCTGGTGGGAGTACTACCGGCTGCGCGAAATACCGGAAGAGGACCTGTTCGACGAACGCAAGGCAATCGCGGCAATGGAGTTCGTTGCACGG
>DASWGU010000215.1:0-31277 GCA_036393555.1 Gemmatimonadaceae bacterium | reverse complement strand
CCAACATCGGTCTGTCCTGGCCCGGCCGGTACTCGCACGGGCCGGCCGAGGTGCTGGACATGCACGACCTCGAGGCCCTGGTGCGGCTGGTGGTGGAGGTTGCGAAGGCCCCCTGACCGCTACGCGGGTAGATGCCCGCGAGCGATGAGGGGGCGGGGGAGGGTGGAGAGCGTACCGACGGCCGCTAACTTCACCGTCGCCACCAATTACCTCACCACGCACCCGTGCCCGTCGCCACGATCCGCTCTCGCGCTGCACTCTGTGCTGCTGCACTGGCGTTGCCGCTCGTCCAAGCCGCCGGAGCGCAGGAGATTACCTCCACCGGACCCTCTGGTCCGCGGACGGGAACGGCGGCCGTCATCGCGACGCCGCCCACCATCGATGGACGCCTCGACGACGACGCGTGGCGGAACGGCCAGGTGTACCGCGATTTTCTCCAACGCGAGCTGCACGAGGGCGACCCCATCACGGAGCGCACCGAGGTGCGCATCCTCACCGATGGCGAGGCGCTCTACGTCGGCGCATGGCTCTTCGATCGTGACCCGTCGGGCATTGTCGCGGGCGAGAAGATCCGCGACGTGACGCTCACCAACAGCGACTACTTCGGCTTCATCCTGGACACGTACCTGGACCGGCAGAACGGCTTCATCTTCGCGACCACACCAGCCGGCATCGAGTACGATGGACAGGTCGTGAAGGAGGGTGAGGGGGGCGGCGTCTTCCAGTCGGGACAGACACGCGCGCAATCCGGTTCGATGGGCGGCTTCAACCTCAACTGGGACGCGACCTGGCTGGTGGCCACGTCGACCGATTCGGCGGGATGGTACGCGGAGTTCCGCATCCCGTTCTCGACCCTGCGCTACGGCGGAGGATCGACGCAGGACTGGGGCCTCAACTTCGTGCGAAGCATCCGGCGGAAGAACGAAGAGGCATTCTGGACGTTCATCCCGCGACAATTCAATCTCATGCGCCTGTCGCGTGCGGGGACACTGAGGGGAATCCAGGTGCCGGCCAGGCGCGTCGCGACGGTCACGCCGTATGCGCTGGCGCAGTCGGCGCGGAACTTCCCGGCCGACGTCCGGATGCGGAACACCGGCGAGTTCGGCGCCGATCTCAAGTACGGGGTCACGCCGAGCCTGACGCTGGACCTGACGTACAACACCGACTTCGCGCAGGTGGAAGTCGACGAACAGCGCACCAATCTGACGCGGTTCCCGCTCTTCTTTCCGGAGAAGCGTCCCTTCTTCCTGGAAAACGCCGGCGTCTTCTCGGCCGGGACGCCGCAGGCCGCCGACCTGTTCTTCACGCGACGGATCGGAATCGACGCCGTGGGGAACCCCGTGCCGATCACTGGCGGCGGACGCCTGAGCGGTCGCATGGGCGGGACGACGGTCGGGCTGCTGCAGATTTTCACCGACGCCACCGAGACGGCCGACGCGCAATCGTATTCCGTCGGACGCATGGCGCGGGAGTTCCGGGGCCGTTCGCGCATCGGAGGGATCATGGTGCAGCGGCTGGCGACGGACAGCAGTGCGGACGTCAACCGCACGTACGGGGTCGACGGCCGGGTGGGCGTGAGCGATGCCTGGACCGTCGACTGGTGGGGGGCGAAGACGCACACTCCGACGCGGACCGGCGATGAATACGGATACAGCGTGCGAGCCGGGTACCAGACCGCCCGGTGGAACAATGCGCTTCGGTACCTGCAGGTGGGCGAGGACTTCAATCCCGAAGTGGGATTCCTCAACCGTTCGGGCGGCTACCGCTTCTACGACGTCTCGTTCATGCGCATCGTCCGCAAGCGCGAGTGGCCGTGGCTCAAGCAGTGGAACCCCCACGCCAACTACCGTGGCTACTACAGCCACGATGGCTTCTGGCAGAGCGGACAGGTACACGTGGACATGACCGAGGTCGAGTTCGCCCGCGGAGGGCGATTCGGCCCGGAGTACAACCACTACCATGAGGGGTTACGGCAGCCGTTCGCCATCGCGCGCGACGTCACGCTGCCAGCCGGGAATTACAACTGGGGGTCGCTCGGCCTCGACTGGGATTCGGATCCCAGCGCGCCGCTGTCGTTCACCTCGCGCGGCGAGTTGGGTGGCTTCTACAACGGACGCCGCGTCGGCGAGACCGTGACGGTGACGTACCGGCGCGGCGCGTCGATCACCACGTCGCTGCAGGTGGACTATCACGACATCCACCTGGATCAGGGTGACTTCGTGAGGTCGCTGATCGGCGTGAAGGTGGGGTACTTCTTTACGCCGAGGATCTTCCTGCAGTCGCTGGTGCAGTACAGCAACCAGGCAAGGGTGTGGACCGCCAACGCGCGTTTCGCGTGGCTGAGCACCGCGGGAACCGGGCTGTTCGTCGTATTCAACGAAGGGCAGGAGGCGAACGGTTTCTTCGACTGGGTGCGCCCACAGTCCCGGAGCGTAGTGGTGAAGTACACGCGGCAGTTGGGGGGATAGCGGGCCGTTCGCTCGTCGGTCAGTCGTCAGTCGTCAGTCGTCAGTCGTCAGTCGTCGGGCGTCACACTGCGAGTTAATGCGCTCCCCGGCTACGTCAGAGACCGATCGGGTGCGACTGCCCGCAGGCAACCCGGTCGCGCTGTGACAGCGATCCGGCACGACGGATGATGAACGATGCGTCCAGGGTGAACAGCTTCCAGCGTACGACCGAGGCGGCTGGCAGCCCTGAGTCCGAGAGGTCCGTGATCGGCACGTCGCTCGGCCACGCCGAATGCGCGGCCGTCGTTATCATGGCCAACACGGCGTGTGCACTCTGATCATTGAAATCGCTCGAAGAACAGACGAGCGCGGGCCGCCGCCTGGATGTCTCACGGTCCGTGAATGGGAACGGCACGATGACGACATCGCCCGGACTAAAGCCCCGCATACGCCTTGTCGTCATCGGCCGAGTCCCACTCCGGCGCCAGCGTCGCCTCGAGGGCCCCGAGCTCACTGTCCGGCGGAGGTGCCTTGCGGACACGCACGATGCCGGCGGGATCGAACACCCACTGTATGCGGTCGCCGGCTGCGAGCTGCAGCACCTCGCGGACCTGCTTCGGCACGGTTGCCTGGTGCTTGGACGTCAGTGTCGACACGGGCATTTCCCCTCCCATTACAGACTTGTGTAATACTGTAATGGGACAATGCGGTGTGGTCAAGAGCATCCCTTTTCGGTCTAGCTCCCGCTCCAAGGTTACGCGACACCCGCGTGGGATCTTCATCGTTCCGACGCAAGGTGAAGCTTTCCCCTGCGCCCCTGTCCGCCGGCGGTGCTGGACGCGACTCCAAATAGCAACCCCCGTGCGTGACGCCTACATTGTGGCGCTTCGTCCCCTGAATAGAGAGGAGCATCGCATGATCCGTAATCGTCTTCTGTCGCTCGTCGCCGTTGCGTCGCTCGCCGCCTGCTCCACGCAGAACGCCGATCCATCGGCCACCGATGGCGCCACGGGCTCCACTGCCAGTGTCGGCGCAGACCTGGTAGCCGACGTCGTCAGCGTCGAGAAGAAGCTCGTCGACCTCGCGGGCGCCATTCCGGAGGACAAGCTCGATTGGCGTCCGGCCGAGGGTGTGCGCTCTGTACGCGAGGTCCTGCTGCACCTGGCCGCGGACAACTACCTCATGCCGGCAATGATCGGCTTCACGCCGGATCCCGCCACCGGGATCGTGGGCAGCGACTACCAGACCTCGGTTGCGTTCGAGAATCGCGCGCTTGCGAAAGACAGCGTGATCGCGGAGGTCGTGAAGTCCTTCGCGTTCGCGAAGGAATCGCTTTCGAGCATGACACCGGCGCGGATGGGCGACGCCGTGACGATGTTCGGGCAGTCCTTTACCGGCCAGTCCGCCTGGATTCTCGCGGTGACCCACCTGCACGAGCACCTCGGCCAGCTGATAGCGTATGCGCGCACCAATGGCGTCGTGCCACCGTGGAGCTGATTGAGGGCAGAGGGCAGAGGCAGGTCGTGCATGCGCATCGTTGCTTTGAAACGCATCGGTGCGCATTGCAGTGATCACGTGGCTGGTGGAGTGGCAGTGCATAATGAAGGCTCGCCTGCGGCGCTCGTTCGATCAAATCCTCTGGCGACGTCCACGTCTGGACGAAGTCGATCGCCCTTGTCCGGGACGTGCATGAACTGACCGACGGGTTCCCAGTCGTTGAGCGGTTCCAGCTGGCGTCCATCCTGAAACTCGGATCGCGTGATCGATTGGGAGGGGGAAAGACAGTGACGCTTCCACTCACCACTCGGGCCAGATCGCTGAGTGCTCAGTACTGGGTGCTGGAACTGGGTGACACGTGCGTCCGCTTGGGTTTGGCTCAGCGCCAGCTCCAGGACCAGGAAGCAGGTCGAGCATCCAGCACTCACGACTCAGGCCGGCTGGGCTGGTGGCGCAACTGCGAGAGTGTGGACCGCCAACGCGCGTTTCGCGTGCCTGAGCACAGCGGGAACCGGGCTGTTCGTCGCATTCAACGAGGGGCAGGAGACGAACGGCTTCTTCGGGTGGGTGCGGCCGCGGTCCCGCAACGTCGGTGGTGAAGTACACGCGGCAACTGGGGGATGAAGGCGAGCGAGGAGCCGAGTGGTTGACCCCAGGCGATGCGGACGAGTAATTCTGCTGCGAGCGCGCTGGCGGCCGCGGTCGCGCGGGGCTCTCCCCTTCACGGCGGTGGCGGCATGAGCGCACGCAAGGACATCCTCGACGGCAAGTTCAGAAACTCCCCAGCTGGGTCGGAGGCGCTGCGGAAGGCCGGCGGCGGCACGCTGGCCGAGCACTTCGCCAGCTTTGTCGGCTACGCCAACGCCACGTGGCACTATGCGGCACAGCCCGGAGGACTGACGGCGACATCGCTGCTCGACGGCGATGGACAGCAGAATGTGGCTTGCGGCACGCTGCGTGAAGCCTTCAAGATCATCCTGCGCGACGACCTGGGAATCGGCGTGGCGAATGCCGACATCAACGAGTACTTCCTCACCAAGCCGGGCCTGCAGTGCTTCGACCCACGGGTGAAGGGAAACGTCGGGAACTTCGGGAGAGGGACGTTCGATGTGGCGTGTCACTTCTCCACGCACTATTTCGTGCAGGCGGAAGGGAAGTACCTCGACCCGTGCCTCATGTCGGTGTACTCGAGCGTCAACGGGCCCATCGCCCACCGCACCCGGCCGATTCAGGGCTCTGCCGGTAGCCTGCGAAAGGCTGGCACGGGACTGGCTTTGGTGATACTTCGCCTGCAACAGCGCCAGGTACCGGGATTTGGATCGGTGTGGGAGATCCTCCTGCCCGCGGAGTGCAAGAAGGCGGTGGCGGCGAAGGATCTCCAGGCGCTCAAGAACGATCCGGACATCAAGGCGGGCAAGCTGCTCTGAGGTCCGCGGCGACTGCGCCCTGCGCCGCTTCAACACCGCCCTGCCGTTCCTTTCCGGCACCACCTTCACGCAGCGCGGGGAAGGTACTGGCCGGGCGTTTGCTCGCGCACCAACGCCATCAGCATTGCTGGTGCCGCCGCAACGACGGCTGCCGCGATTCCAAGCCCTGCCAGCCCGTGCGATGCGAACCACCAGCCACCGCCGGTGGCCACGACCGCCGCCGATAGTTGCGCTGTGAAATCGGCGCGACCCAGCGTCCGCGCCCGTCGCCCTGGAAGAGAGACGTCGGTGAGGAGAACCGTCGCTCCGATGAACCCGAAGCTCCAACCCAGTCCCACCAGCAGCAGGCCGATCCCGAAGCCGGCAGAACCGGGAGCCAGGGCCACCACCACACCGCCAGACGCGAGAAGCGCCAGGCCGGCGAGTATCGTCTGGCGCCGTCCCACCGCATCCGCGATTCGACCGACTACCCGCGAGAGCGCGAACATCCCGACGAAGTGCATGAACATGAGCACACCTAGCACGCTCACGCCGTGCCCTGCGTGGGACACCGCTGCACCCGCCACACCCATGACGGCAGCCATCGCGGACTGACTGGCGGCCAGTGTCACGGTTCCAGCGACGACCAGGCGCGCGGTGTCCCGACTTTCGGGAACCACGCCATTGTCCGTGCCGGAAACGCCGGCACCTGCTGCGACACGCTCGGCAATGGTGCGTGGCTCTCGTGCCCGGGCGATGAGCAGCGCCGAGCCGGCAAGGAGCGGCGGCGCCAGGAACCAGACGAGGCTGAGCGGTGCCCGCCCTAGCATTCGCCCCAGTGGATCGGAAAGCAGGAGCAGGACGGGGCCGCACACTGCGCCGAAGATCGCGGAGATCTGCACCCACGCTACGCCCCTGCCGCGCTCGGCGGGCGGGAACATCTCTGCCGCGGCCAGACGCGTGAGATTCGCGACGCCGAAGGCGGCCGCGAACAGGACCGTCCCCGATACGAACCAGAGAAGCGCCGCGCGATCCGCACCGATGCCAGCCAGCGCAAAGCCGGCGGCCGCAGCGGCATACGCGACCACGAGGGGCGGCCTGCGACCGTATCGATCCATCGCTTTGCCGCCCAGCCCGGAACCCAACGCTGCCGCGACATAGAACAGCGCAATGAAAAGGCCCGAGTGCCGCAGGTTGCCCGTGAGGCTCACCAGCGCAGCCGAGCCAGGACCGGCAACCATCGAAATGCTGGCCCACGCCAGCGCGTAAGCCGAACCGAGATGAAGCAGCGTGTGTCTGGTTGGGTCCAACGCTGGGCCGAGGATTGAGGATAGTGCCGGACGAAAGGGCGAGTCGCAGTCCCTGGGTGCCCCATACTCACTGTCCGACGACCTGCCCACAATGCCCCCCGGGTGGCCCACTGATCCCTGGCAGCCTTGAGGCCAATCGGATGCAGGCGCGACAGGCGCCCGACTGGTGCGGTGCGGTTCGGTACCAGTTACCGTTGGGCGATCGGCCGGCGCGATGTTCTCCCCGAGTCGGCGAATCGATGTGTGACCAGCTCATCGGTCGTCGCAATCAGCAGACAGGGACGCGTGCCGCGAGAGTGTCTTCGTCAGGGGCGTGGCGGACGTCTCCGGAATGCACCTCATCGACCCTGAAGCATGAATCTCAACCGTCTGCTCGACACGAAAGGCTGCGCGGTAGCGGTGGCGTTGCTGGCTGGATGTACCGCCAGCACCTCCTCGCATCCCGGGGACGAACTGTCGGAAGGCACATGGGGAGGGGATCGCGCCGGCGCCGTCGTCCAGGCCGCAGGCGTGCACGTGCACGTCAACTGCACGAAGGGCGACTTCCCGGCCCCGATCGCGCTGGACGAAGACGGTCGCTTCAGCGTCGCCGGCAGCTACGTCCTTCGCGCCTATCCGGTCGAAGTCGGCCCGTCACTGCCGGCGCAGTTCGCCGGGGTCGTGATCGGCAAGCGCCTCACGATGACCATCGCGGTGAACGACACGGTCGAACAGAAGCTGGTCGTCCTCGGCCCTGTCACGGTCACCTTCGGCCGCGAGCCGCAGATGGCGATGTGCCCCATCTGCCGGCAGGACCCGTAATCGGAACCCTCCGCGGCTACCGTCCCGAGTCGCTCACATTCGCGCCCTTCCTGGGCATCAGGTATTTCGTGTACCAGTCGATGATGCGTTGGTGGAAGTCGGTGAACTCGGCCTCCGTCGTGTTCGGCACGCCATGGCCGCCGTTGGCGTAGTTTACCCAGACGACCGTCTTCCCGAGCCTTCGCATCGCATAGTACATCTCGCGCGTGTTGATCGCCGGCACGTTGTGGTCCTCGCCGCCGGTCATCAGCAGGAGCGGCGTCTTGATCCGGTCGGCGAACATCACCGCGGAGTGCTGCACGTACTTCTGCGGCTGCTGCCAGAGCGTGGCGCCGATGCGATCCTGGCTCTTCTCGGCCGCATGGATGTTCCGGACGCCGAGCCGCGGGCTGTCCGTGTAGAAGGAGATGATGTCGACCTTGCCGCTGATATTGATGGCGGCCTTGAACCGGTTGGTCTGAGTGATGAGCAGGTTGGTGGCGTACCCGCCATAGCTGGTACCATGCACGCCGAGCCGGGCGCTGTCGGCGATGCCCATCTGGATGACCGCGTTGGCCGCCGACGTGACGCCCTTGAGCCAGGCTTCGCCGGGATAACCGATCTCGAAACCGACGCTTGGCTTCACGACCGCGAATCCGCGGGCGGCCAGCAGGTTGGCCACGTTGTCCCAGGTATTGTCGAAGAACGACTCGTAGACCAGGAACACCGTTGGATAGCGGGTTCCCCGAACGAAGTTCACGGGCAGATAGACGACACCGTGCCGCGTCCTGCCGTCGGCGTCGAGGTAGGAGACGAGCTCGGTGCCGGGGAGCGCCCTGGCTGCCAACCCGGGATTGGCGTCCAGAACGCGCCGCATTCCACCTAACGAGGCGTCCGCCACGTGGATGGCCGAAGTGCGATTCCCTTCGGCGACGTTGAGCACAGCCGTCGAACCATCGTCCGACAGGCGCAGTCCGGTGAGGAAGCGCGCTCCGCTGACCAGCCCGACCTTCGACTTCGACTGACGGTCATACCGCGTGATGGAACGGTCCCACTCGGTCCGCGCGTTCTCGCTGAAGTACAGGTAGCGGCCATCCTGGCTCCACGTCGCGAGGCTCGGTCGCGGCGCCATCGAGATGGAATCCGGGAGTGGCACGATCATCTCCTTCTCACCGCTGGCGACGTCCACGATCCAGAAACCCTCGCTGTTCGATGCCAGGATTGCGTCATCGGCCGGACTCCAGCGCACCGCGCTGAACCGCTCCTTCGCGCGCTGGGCACGGGCGGCGGCGCTGGTATCTGCCGGTGGAGTCGTGGCGCCGGCCGGCCGGGCCGGTGTGGTCGGTCCCAGCAACTGTCGGCGCACCGTGTCGGCAATGGTTCCGGCGTACACACGTCCCTCACGCGTGTAGACGTATCGCCTCCCGTCCTCGGCCCACTGCAACTGGATGCCCTTGAGGGTCGGGAAGAGGGTGCGCGATTCGCCTCCCGCGAGCGACTGGGTCACCAGACGGTGCTCGCGACCGAAAATGACATCGTAGTCCGTCTTCTTCGTGATGTCCTGCTGGGTCGTGATGGCCGATCCGTCTTTCGCGAGAGTCCAGGCACCTATGCGGCCTTCTGGCTGGACGGTTCTCACCGTCGGATTGCCGGGTTCCCAGAGCACGATGGAGCGTTCGTCGTTCATGCGGCGCATCTCGTCCCACTCCAGGAAGTCATCCGTACCGTCGAGCACCGTGATCGGCCCCGCGGTGAGCTCCGCGAAGCGCTTCTGGGCACGAGCCTTCCAGGCCGTTGACCGCGAGGCAAAACCCAGTGACCGGCCATCGCCGCTCCAGCGCAGTTCGGAGTTTTCGGCGACGTACTGCCCCGCGGACAGCGTTGGCCGGGTGAACCGGCCGGTGGCGCGGTCCCACACCTGGACCGCCCATGCCCCGTTCTCCAGGACGAGCATGGCCAGGCGATTGGCGTCGGGCGACCAGGTGACGCCGCGTACCGCGGCTTTCGCCCGGAAGACCGGACGCTGCGCCAGACTTCTCGTGTCGATCACGAGCAGTTCTGCTGGTGTGCCGCGCACGTAGGTGGGATCGCCGTCACGAGAGCCATCCGCCCCAAGCCCGTCACGGCGAACCGTGATCGTCACCGCCAGCCAGCGGCCGTCGCTGGACAGGTCGGCGACCGAGGCAGTCTTCAGATCGAGCAGGTCGGCGATGGTCAGCGACTCGGAGGCGACGGCGACGGCCGGCACGCCCGGAGTGGGGAACGTGGTGGGTTGTGCGACCGTGAGCGCCGGCAGCACGACCATCAGGATGGCTGTGGCGCGCGCGAGGAAGCGGGGCATGATGTCTCTCGGGAAGGAGCGTCCCGCCAAGATGCGGGTGAAGGGTCTGGTCGCGCCAGAGACCAACCCCCCGCCAGCATAGATTCGCCGGAGGCGGCACCCGCTCTGGTGACCTGAGAAATGAAGCCTGTGGCCTGTGACGATCAGCGCCGCATCCGGTCGACCATCTGTCTTGGCGTCAGAACGGACACGCCGAGCTTGCCGCTCTTCGGCTTGAAGTGAGCAACGTTGCCGGTGACGATGGCATCGGCCGACCCGGCCAGTGCGGCCTCGACGAACATGCGGTCCTCGGGATCGGGCAGGGTCAGTCTCAACGGGACGGCTGGCACCGGTTCGCCCAGTGTGACGAGAGCATGGAGCAACTCACGCCGTTCCTCGGCGTCGAATCCGAATCGGGCGCGTGCGGTGACCTCGTCATACTCGTCCAGGATCCGGGAATCGAGGAGCAGCGTGATATCGCCCTGGAGCACGAGTTGGAGTACCATGTCCGGCGCTCCACCCGCAGTTAGCATGGCCGACACGAGCACGTTTGTGTCGAGCACAATGCGCACCGCGCTACCCGGCCGATTCGCGGCGCTGCCGCTCGCGCCGCACGGCCGTTACCTCGGTGTTGATGTCATTCAGCTTGAGGCTCGCGGTACCGGCGGTCCGGGCACCCTGTTGCAGTCGAGAGAGGGCGATGATCGCGCGTCCCCGGCGATACGCGTCGAGCGCGGTCGCGACGTCACCATTCTCCACCGGGATGAGCAGTGCACGCGCCTCACCCTCGCTTACCAGCGAGAGATACTCACCGGCAGCGAGTCGCTCGAACACCTTGCCCGGGGTGTTCCGAAGGTCACGGTATGTTACGGATTTGCCGGTCATGTAGCCTCCCTGTAGCCAAATCAGCTACACAAAGGCTACCTTGAATGCCGCCCGGACGCAAGCCCGTTGCGTGAATCGGGAAGAACAACGCCCGCCTCGGGTGAGCGCCTGGTCGACCTCGTCGTACTCGACCGGCCAGTGCCCATCCTGAAACTCGGAGCGCGTGATGGATGGGGAGGGGAAGAGAGTGACGCATCCACTTGCCCACTCAGGCGAGATCGCTGAGTGCTCAGAACTGGGGTGCTGGAACTGGGTGACACGTGCTGGCGCTGGGGTTAGGCACTGCACCAGCTCCAGGAAGCAGGTCGAGCATCCAGCACTCGCGACTCAGGCCGGCTGGCGCAGCTGAGCTGGCCCAGCTACGGCACGATGCGCCGGGGCTCGAGCCGCGCCGCCCACAGCCCGGAGTTGAAGTCCGTGAACAGCACGTTCCCCTTCCAGGGCATGGCGTTCATCACGAACGGCGCATTGGCAGTGAACCCCTTCGGATCATACGGCTTGAAGACGGCGATTTCGCGACCCTGGTCGTACAGGTTGCCCATCAGCTCTCCGGAGACGTCCACGACGCGGATGCCGCCGTCGTAGTACGCCTGGTACAGCACGTCGTCCTGCACGATGATGTCGTGGCTGCCGTAGTCCTCGATATGATAGCGGCCGACGGGAATCGGTTTGAGTGGATCGGTGAAATCGATGACGTGAGTGTAGCCGCCTGACGTCTGCGCGATACCACCCTTCACCGGTCCGCCCGGTGCACGCAGTTCCGCGTTGTAGCTCGTGCCTTCCCACGTACGGCCCGAGCGGCTCATCTCCTCGTCGCCGATGAAGAGGTAGACCCTGCCCGTCGACTTCTGGAAGTACGGGTAGATTTCGTGTCCGCTGTTGACGCGATAGACCGTGATGAGCTTCGGATTCTCGATCGTGCCGCCGTACTTCCCGTTGCCCACGTCGACCGCGACCGTACCAACGCCGCCCTGCGCCGAGTAGGCAATGCCGTCGTGCACCCAGAGGTCGTGGAGGCGTGCGTTGGGGTGGCGATACTCGCTGACGTACTTCGGATTGTAGATGTCCTTCGTATCGATGATGACGTACTTGGCGCCGCCCGACACGGCGAACAGGTGGGTGTCGGTCGCGAACATGTTGTGCACACCGCCGGTCAGTTCCTGGCTGAACGTGGAGGCGACTTCGGGGTGCGCCGGGTTCGCGAGGTCGAGGATGACGACACCGTTCACCCGATCGGACGCACCTTCGCGCGACAGCACGCCATAGCGGCCATCGGGCGAAACCGTGACGTCGTTGATCGTGCGCGCATTCACCTGCACGGAATCGGTCTTGACGATGTTTGACGGGTCGGTGATGTCGAAAACCATCGCGTAGCCGTTGCCGCCCCACGTGCCGACCAGGGCATAGTCCCGCCCGTCCCTGCCCTCCCAGGGCCAGAGATCCGACGTGTGAGTCTCGGTGATGGTGCCCCGCCCCATGACGGTGATGCGACGCCGCACGTCGCGCGGGGCAACCTGCAGCGTCGTGCGAGCGTTCGCGGCACCGTATTGCGCCAGGAGCGTGTACCGACCGGCGTAGTTGGCGACGAAGCGGTCGAACTGCACAATGCCGCCACCGCCCGGGAAGCCGTTCGGCGCGATGGAATCGTCCGGGGTGTACGTGTAGCTCCAGGTGATAGCTGCATCGGTCACCGCCGAGCCGTTTGCGCGGCGTGCGGTCGCCTTCAGCGGAATCACGTCACCGGTGCGGATCGCGGTCTCACCGATTCCCATCTCTATGGATGTGACCGGATTGGCCGAGATCGTGTAGTGCACTTCCGCCCGCACCCCTTCGACCTCGGCGCTGATGGTGGCGTTGCCCGGTGCGATGCCTGTGACCGTGCCGAATCGGTCTACCTCGGCGATGGCGGGGTTGGAACTCCGCCATACCGCCACCAGTCCGCGGCGCTCGCTACTGTCCGCGTGATAGCCGGCGGCCCGGTGTGTGACGCTCACTCCCGTGTGTCGCACGGGATGATCGGCGACGATCTGGATTCGCTGCAGTGCCGCCCAGGTCACGGTCACGGGAATCGTGATCGAAACCGGTGCAGCGACGGTATTCGTGACCGTTGTTGCTGTCAGCTCGAAGCGCCCCACGGCGAGCGCGGTGACCTTGCCATCGCTGTACGAAACCGACCGGCGCGGACCGGTGACGCGCAGCCCGACGTCGCGAATCACCGCCCCGGACGAATCGTACGCCGTCACGGTGAGCGGGACGGTCTGACCGGTCTGCAGTGTCAGACTGGGCGGTTGCGCCACGAGCCGCGCGATCGGCGCCTGAGCCAGTCCGGTGGACGGCGCCGCGATGAGGGCCGCGAGCGTGACGAGGGCGAAACGGAGCGATACCTTCATGGGGCGCAGGGGCAGAGGGGCAGAGGCAGAGGCCAGAGGGAGAATGCGACAGACTCTGAAACCATGCAAGCAGGTCGCGCGGGGGTACGGCGTATTCGCCGTGCTTCTCGCCATGGCTCTGGTCGAAGACGGGGGTGCCCAGCAGTCCCCATTGCGACCGACGGCGGACTACTGGGTGTACGTCGGGGCCGAGTCAGCCGACCTGATCCACAGGGTCCGGTTTGGGCCGGGTGGCACGATGGTGGAACGCACGATCCAGGTCGGTGAGCTGGCCGCGGAAATGGAAGGTCCGCATGGGCTCCAGATCTCTCGCGACGGCAAGTACCTGCACATGACGACCGGCCACGGCTTCCCGGATGGGAAGTACTGGCGGTACGAACTGGGGCCGGACACGCTGGTCGCGCCCGGGCTCTTGTTAGGCAACTTTCCGGCCACGATCGACCTCACGCCGGACGGGCTCTACGCCTTTGCGGTGAACTTCAACCTGCACGGTGACATGGTGCCCTCGTCGGTGTCGGCGGTGCACGTGCCGACCATGACCGAGGTGGCGCGCATCGTCACCTGCACAATGCCGCACGGCAGCCGGCTGGATCCGGCGGGGCTGTTCCAGTATCACGGCTGCATGATGGATGACCAGCTCGTGGAGTTGGATACGCGGACGTTCGAGGTGTCGCGACGCTTCTCGCTGGCAAAGGGACGCGAGGGTCCGCTGCCCGCCGAGGGCGATCACATGCTGCAAATGTGGATCGAGGGGGCGGAGCGGGTGTCGGGCGGGAAGACATCGGATCCCGCCGAGGTCGGCTATGCGGCGATGGGTGGGATGCGACATGAGATGACACCCAACTCGTGCTCGCCGACGTGGGCGCAGCCCTCCGCGGACGGCGGGTCGGTTTTTGTCGCCTGCAACAAGGCCGACGAGATCGTCGAGGTCGACCGCATGAAATGGTCGGTGAAGCGCCGCTTCACCACCGGGCGTGGGCCGTACAATCTCGCCGTGACATCTGATGGCGCGCTGCTGGTTGCCACATTGAAGCAGGGTGCCAGGGTCGAGGTGTTCGACCTGCAGAGCGGAAAGAGCCTCGGGCAGCTTGCCACGTCGACCACCGTAGCCCACGGCGTGGCCGTTTCGCCCGACTCGCGTTATGCATTTGTCACCAGCGAGGGTGTGGGCTCCGCGCCGGGGAAAGTGGACGTGTTCGACCTGCGCGCCATGGAAAAGGTGGGGACGGTGGACGTCGGACAGCAGGCGAGCGGGATAGCGTTCTGGCGGATCGGGGGGCAGTAACTCCGGACTTGGGGGGCGGGAAGGCAAGCAGTCGTCGTACCGGACGCGTCAGTGCCCGGTGAAACGGGCGCCGGTTTGCCAGCCGTTTTCCACCGACTCGCCTGCGGGAAACAGCGCGCGTTCATCGGTCAGCGCGGATACGTCTGGTGCCATCCGAGCAGCTGCTTGCTCATTCCCTCTACAAGAGCGATCTGCGCGGCAGCCCGCGACGCGAACTCCGGCTGGCTTGCGGCCCACGCCTCCACTGACGGACGCAAGTTCAGTTCGAGCGCCAAACGCACGACGTCGCCGATCGATTCGCGCGACATGCCCGCCCGGACGGAGACTATTGGCGGCGTGGTCGGGGAGGATACTGCCAGGCAGTAGTGCTCACACCGCCAGTTGGGATCGAGTGCGTTCAGCGCCTGTTCCGCGTGCTGGCGAGCCTGGTCGCGCAAGCCGGCCACCCACTCGGCACGCGCCAACGCAAGGTACGCGCGAACCAACGGTTCACCGCCGGCGGTTCGCGCGGCGAACGCGGTAGCCTCGGGGAGCCGGCCACCGGCCACGGCTCGCTGCGCGAGTTCAGTGAATGCCCGGTTGCGCGCCACGGGATCCTGGAGTTCTTCAGCCGCTACGGCCGCCGCTCGAGCATCGATCCCCGCCAGATGCGCGACCGCCTCTGCGATGGCGCGTTCGCGGAAACGCTGAGTTTCGATGGACTGGGCAAACGCCAGCGCCCCGCGCGGTTCGAGGGCTGCCATGACCGCCGTTCGCGACACGAGCAGGCTGTCGCGTTCGAGAGGTTCGCGACCGCCGATGGCCGGAAGCGTCAAGGAAAGGGCCACCTGGGCGAAGCGTGCGAGTGAGTCTCTGCGAATGGGAGAGTGGAGAGGTGAGGGAGGCGCATTCAGCTGGAAGCCCAGCGCGCGCAGAAATCCGTGCAAGGCCCATGCGTCGATGCTCGCGGCGTTGCTCAGCATCCCGACCAGCGCCGTCGAATCGAGGTTCAGCGCAAGCTGTGCCAGGCGGTTCGACTGATCGTACGCCGGATGCGGCTGGATCTGGACGGGATACGTCGCAGCGAGCGAATCGTGGATCGCTTTCGCGATGGCGGAGTCCGCCGGCGTGCCGCGCAGGTTGTGTACGAGCGCCCAGCTGTTGGGTTGGCGACGCGGCGGGAGCGTCGGGATCCGTGTCTCCAGCGTGTCCAGGACGGGCTCGGCGAGGTGCCGCATGCCCTGCCTGTTCAATTCGTCAGCCAGGGAATACAGACCGAGCCACTCGTCAGTCCCGCTTCTGGCGGCGACACGCAGCATGTCGTCGGGATCGACTGTGCCTCCGAGCCTCAGGATCTCGATCATCCAGGAGCGGATCTGCCAGCTGTGTCGCGGGACCGAGTCGTCGCTCGCCAGTGCGATAGCGCGCACCAGCAGGTCACGCATCAGCGCCGAGTCGTGCCTCGCGGTGTACCCTCTCCCCGCCAACACCTGCGCGCGCGACCACGGCTCGGTCAGGCGCGCCTCGATGCGGGAGGCGAGCTGGATCAGGTGATCCTGGCCGGATCGGAGCAGCCCGCCTGCGACGCCTGCCATCACGGGTTCACGCTCCGCGGCCGGCAGTCGCTCGAACAGTCGATCAAGGAGGATAGTGTCGGCCTTCTCCAGTGCCGACTGGGCCCACCCGATCACATGCGCACGCGATGGCTCCTCGTCTGGTCGACGTCGGCTCTCCCGGCGATCGAAGTACTCGGCGGCGGCCAACACCTCCTCCGGAGGCTCCCAGAACGACAATTGCACCTGGTATCGCCACGCCATGGGCTGCATCACGGAGTCGGCGCTCGCCTCGAGCGCGGCCATCCCCGCGCGGAGCGCCGTGCGGGCAGCGGCCGTGTCCGCAACCGTCGCGGTGACGCGCTGCTGGAAGGGCAGCGCGAGCAGCAGCAGGAGGCAGTGCATGGCTGTCAGCAGGTTGGGCTTCGCCGAAGATAGACGCGACGGGCCGCGTGAGACACCGCGCCGTCCATCGATCCCGCGGTCACGTCCGCCCGGCTACGGCACACGGGCTGAGCCGTCGCATCAACCCGTGGGCATGGCGAGTTTCCTGGTCATGGTGGCGTGTTGATGGCGCAGACGCGGCGCTGCGTTTCGCATTTCATCAGTACCGCCAGCTCCGCAGGTCCGCACCGGCCGGCGCCGTCGCCAGCATCCGCTCCACGAACCATGGGAACGTCATCTGCGCATAGCGCAAGCGGGAGTACGCGTTGGCGCGGGTGTGATCGCCGTTCCAGCAGTGTTCATCGCGATCACCGTAGTCCACCACGGCGTCCGCCGGCGGATCCGCGGTCTTCAGGACGTCTTCGACCAGGTAGACGGCGTTGTTCAGGTAGTAGTTGTCCATGTCGCCCACGTAGATGCGCAGTTTTCCGCGCACCTTGGGGCCCAGTGTCTTCCAGTCGCGGCGCAGGATGTACGACAGGTCGTAGTGCTCCCGCCAGTACGCGGCCACTTCCCTGTCGATCTTCCCGGTGACCTTGTCCCAGATGGGCTTCGGGTAGCCGTCGGCGCCCACGGGCGAATAGACGGACTCCCAGACGTCCCATTGATCCCCGGAGCGCGTCTTTGTGCCTAACGCCAGCTCGCGGTGGTTCAGGTCCGCCATGGTGGATGTGACGTGTCCCAGCCAGTTGCGCATGCCGGGCCGGGGAACGCGCTGGAACGGACCTTCCTGGTAGTATGCGTTCTCGTGCTCATAGATGTCGACTGTGGTGTACGCCCGGAAGTCGATCGGGTCGGGACAGGCAATCCACGCCCCGTTGAAGTCATCGGGATAGAACATCTGGACCGCCATCGCTTCCCAACCACCAGTCGAGCCGCCGTAGGTGAATCGGGCCCATCCCGCGCCCAGTCCGCGGAACCTCCTCTCGATCTCGGGAACCAGCTCGCGCATGATGGCGTCGCCGTAGGGACCGTTGTTCGCCGAGTTCACCGCGTACGAGTCGTCGTAGAACGGCGTGGCGTGCTGGATCTCGACGAGCAGCATCCGCGGGAATCCCTTGCCGGTCCAGTCCTGGTGGAATTGCCAGGCGTGCTCCTGCTGGATGCGATTGTATCCCGCCAGCGAGAATCGTTCGCTGTAGTCCGGCGCCAGGTTCGGGTCTGGCGGTGTCTCCCGCCACCCGCCCACGCTCGATGGAAAGTGGCCGTGATTGATCACCAGAGGGTAGCGGGACTCGGGATGGTCGTCGTAGCCCCAGGGCAGCATCACCCACGCTCCGAGGAACATGTCACGCCCCCAGAATGTCGAGAGCAGTTCGCTCCGCATGCGAATGTATTTCACGTACTTCGTCTCCTGCTTCGCGAAGTCCGCCACCGGCGGCACTTCCTGATCGAGCACGAGCCTTGGCGTCGCCGACCTCGATGGGTCTACTATCATGGACGCGGGCAGGGAGTGCAGGTTGCCCGGCTTCCGCGCCCATTGCTGTCCTTCCCACCTGTCGGGCGGGAGTTTCACGGTGTGGCCATCGCTGCGAGTGAAGGTCTCGTACCGGTTGACGAGCGCCTGCACGCGATACGTGCCTGCCGGAAGCATCCCGAGCGACCGGACCGGCCAGCCGAACGCGGTCGCGTCCACATAACGAGTCTCACCCGGCCTCCATCCCTCGACGTCCACTCCGAAGACCTGCGCGGTGCGCACCGTGCTGGAGACCTGAAAGCGCGGCTCACCCGTGGTGTCGGCCGAGATCAGGAGCAGCAATCTGCCGTCGATGGGCACCTGACTCCGTTCCGCCGGAAAGGTGATCGCGAAACGCAGGGGCGACGGGCGTCCCTGCCCGGCGATCGTGGAAGGGACGAGCGTCGTGAACCACAGCGCGCTGAAGAGAGTGGACGGGTGCATTCGGTGGACCTCGATGAAGGCAGGACAGCCCCGGAATCGTGCACCGGGGCCGTCGCGCCGTCAAACCCGGGGCGCCTGCGCCACCGGTCATCGTGCCGTGGCGCGCGCGGCTAGGCTAGTGTCCATCCTGAAACTCGGAGCGCGTGAAGGAGCGGGAGGGAAGAGAGCGACGCATCTTCTCACCACTCAGGCCAGATCGCTGAGTGCTCAGTGCTGGGTGCTCGAACTGGGTGACACGTGCTGGCGCTGGAGTTTTGGCTCAGCACCAGCTCCAGGACCAGGAAGCAGGTCGAGCATCCAGCACTCACAACTCAGGCCGGCTTCTAGCAGCTAGCTAGTGCTCGTGCCGCAGGGCCTCCACGGTATCCAGCCTCGCAGCACGCTGCGCCGGCCAGACTCCAAACACGATGCCCAGCGCACCGGCCCAGGCAACCGCCAGCGCGACAGTCTGCGGATCGATCGCAATGGTCCAGGCGAAGGCGTCGCTCAACGCCTTGGCGCCGGCCACCCCTGCCGAAACTCCGATGAGTCCTCCAACCAGGCAGATCATCACGGCCTCGGCGAGGAACTGCAGCAGGATGTTCGCGCGCGTTGCGCCCACCGCCTTGCGCACACCGATCTCGTGCGTGCGTTCAGTGACGGAGACCAGCATGATGTTCATGATTCCGATACCACCGACGAGCAGGCTCACCCCGGCAATGCCGGCGAGGAGCAGCGTGAAGGTGCCGGTCGATTCGTTCAGGGTCTCGAGAAAATCGGCCTGCGTCCGGATCATGAAATCGTCCTCCTCGCCGGGCATGATGCGATGTGATCGACGCAGGACGGTCTGCAACTCGGCCATCGCCAGCGGGATGGACTCTTCGTCGCGAGCAAGGGCGAAGATATCGTTCAGGCGTTCGCGCCCGAACAGTCGATAGCGCGCGGTGCGGATCGGGATCAGGATCTGCTCGTTGGCGTCGTGTCCTCCGACCTGCCCCTTGAGGTCCATGACGCCGACCACCCGGAACTGCATGCCCTGGATCCGGATGGGCTCACCGACAATGCCCCAGGGATTGTCGAGACCGAGCTGCTCCAGTGCGGTCCATCCCAGCACCGCGACCCGCTGCATGAGGCGATTCTCGGCGTCGGAGAACATTCGTCCGGCTGCCATCCGGAACTTCCGCACCTCCAGGTAGTTCGGCGAGGTGCCCGTCACCTGGACGCTGATGTTGCTGTGTCGGAACTGTACCGGCAGTTGCCGGTCCTGCTGCGGCTGGACCGCGACGACGTGGCGCGCCCGTTCCCGGATGAGGGCCACATCGTCAAGGCTGAGGGGGGCAATGTCGGCGGTGCCCACTCCGCCCCAGCGGACGCGCAACGCGCCAACGCGGAGCAGCGTCGTGCCCAGCGCTTCGATGCGGTCCGTGACCTGCTGTTGTGCGCCGCGACCAAGCGCCACCATCGTGATGACGGACCCGATCCCGATGATGATCCCCAGCATGGTGAGCAGGGATCGCATCTTGTTTGCGGTCAGCGCGCCGACGGCCACGCGCAGGATCTCACCGACGAGCATGGTGACGGCTCCGCGCCAAGGGAAAGAACTGGCAGTGTCGTCAGGCCTGCGGCCTCGTGCGTACGACGGCCCGGTTGGTGAGCTACGCGCGTGTGAGGCTGAGCGTTGACCATCGCACCCGACCGGGACCCTGATACGTACTCTGGTGAGCGATACCCGATAGCCGTCTGACGCGGGCGGCGGCGCTCTGCTACGTTAGTCGCCGTCGCGCGTGTGACGGTGTCCCCCAAGTCCGGGCTGGAGGTGCGGCATGAAAGGACTGGCGGCTGTGTGGTCGGGCAGTCTCATTGCAACCGCCGCTGTCTGCTGCGGCCCGCGCCCCGAGCGGGCGGGCGAGGGCGCACTGGCGACAACAATCGACTGGACGGCGGTCGACTCCGCTCTGGGACGGACCGGAGCGGTCCAGCCGGGAGACGTGCGCCGTTTTGGAATGCCTCGAGGCGACCTGCGTGTCTCCGCACATGGCGTCGCGCTCCGTCCTGCCTTCGCCCTGGGATCCTGGATCGCGTTCAAGGCTCACGGCGACGGCGCGGTCGCTGCGGGAGATCTGGTACTGACCGAGGACGAGCTTGGTCCCGTGATCCGCCGCCTTCAGGAGGGAGGTGTTGAGCAGACTGCCGTTCACCACCACATCACGCACGAGTCGCCCCGGGTCCTCTACGTTCACCTTCACGCACACGGCGATCCCCTGGCCATTGCCAGCACTGTCCGTGGCGCACTGGCGTTGACGGGAACGCCGCCAGAGGGCGCCTCCACAACGCCGTCGGCGATCGACCTCGACACCGCTGCGGTAGCGAACGCCCTTGGCTACGATGGTCGCGTCACCGGGGGCGTGGTCCAGTTCAGTGTCCCTCGCGGCGAGGTGATCCGCAGCGACGGCATGGACGTCCCGCCGTCCATGGGCCTGGGCACAGCGATCAACTTCCAGCCGACGGGAGACGGACGAGCGGCCATCACGGGTGACTTTGTCCTGCTCGGATCGGAGGTCAATCGTGTCATTCGAGCGCTGAACGCCCATGGCATCGACGTCACCAGCCTGCACAGCCACATGCTCAGTGAGGAACCCCGGCTCTTCTTCATGCACTTCTGGGCTGTGGACGATGCGATGACGCTGGCCCGCGGCCTGCGCGCGGGGCTGGAGCTGACGAACTCCCGGCCCTCGACCCGCTGAATGGTTCGCCCGGCGATATCAGCCCGCTGGTCCGTGCGCTCCTGGCCGGGAGGAGCCATGCGCCACCGTGCGGTGCGCACCGCAGCGATGGTCGCGATGGCCGCGCTGCACACGGCGGCGCTGGCGGCCCAACGATCGAGCGAGTCGTCAGGCACGACCCTGAATCGCCCGGCGCTGCGGGTGGCTTTCGATCCGGGGCGATCCATCCGTATCGATGGCCGCCTGGACGAGCCGGCATGGCTCACCGTGGACTCCATCGCCAACCTGACGCAGATCGAGCCCGTTGAGGGGCAGGCACCGAGCGGGAGAACCGTCGTGCGCGTGGTGGCCGAGTCGGATGCACTGGTGTTCGGCATCCGGGCCGACGACCCGGATCCGTCGCAGATCACCAGCTTCTCGAGGAATCGCGACGCCAACCTGACGAACGAAGACCACATCCGGCTGGTCCTCGACACCTACCTCGACGGCCGTTCGGGGTACGTCTTCATCGTGAATCCGCACGGCGCGCGCTTCGACGCGCTGATCGCCAATCAGGGTGAAGGGGAAAACGCGCAGTGGGACGCCATCTGGGAAGCGGCCACGCATCGCTCTTCCACAGGATGGTCCGCGGAAATCCGCATACCGGCCAAGAGCCTGCTGTTCCGGCGTGGGCTGACACAGTGGGGATTCAACGTCCAGCGGCGCGTCCAGCGACTGCTGGAGTCGTCGCGATGGGCGAGCCCGGACCGCGACGTCAAGATCAACGTCACCAGCCGCGCCGGCCTGCTGACTGGTGTTCCGCCGTTTGACCTTGGCGCCGGGTTGAGCATCCGGCCGTCGCTGACGGCCTCGGCGGGACAACCGGCGCCCTCGACCGGGATCGACACGGAACGGGACGTGAGTCTCGACGTCACCAAACGACTCGGCACCAATACGCTCGGGTCACTGACCATCAACACCGACTTCGCGGAGACAGAGGTCGACACGCGGCGGACGAATCTGACGCGATTTCCGTTGCTGTTCCCGGAGAAACGGACCTTCTTCCTCGAGAGTTCCGACATCTTCGACTTCGGCCTCGGGCTCGGCAACAGCAGCGGTTCCAGCGGCGACCTGATCCCCTTCTTCAGCCGACGCATCGGCCTGCTGGCCGGGCGAGAGGTCCCGCTGGAGGCCGGACTCAAGATCGCCGGACGGGAAGGCGCAACGAACTTTGGCGCGCTCGTCGCCAGAACGGGTGAGATGGACTCGCAATCCACCGACAACATACTTGGCGTCATGCGGCTCAAGCGCAACGTGCTGGAGCAGTCCTCCATCGGCATGATCGCCAGCGTTGGCGACCCGCTGGGCCGCGTGGGCAGCTGGACCGCGGGCGCGGACCTGACGTACCAGACGTCGCGGTTCCAGGAAGACAAGAATTTCCTGGTCGGTGTCTGGGGGTTGGCGACCGATCGCGAGGACCTCGGCGGCCGACGCCATGCGTTAGGCGCCAAGATCGATTATCCCAACGATCTCTGGGACATCGCACTCACGTACAAGTGGGTGGGCGAGTCGTTCGACCCGTCGATGGGATTCGTGCAGCGCCCGGGTGCCCAACTGCTCACGTTCAACATCACCAACACGCCGCGCCCGCAGCGCCCCATCCTGGGCTTGCGCGTGCGACAGATGACCAACCAGTGGTTCAACACCGTCGCGACCGACCTCGACGGGCGCTGGGAGAGCTATCGCGTCTTCCTGGCGCCGATCAACTGGCGGCTGGAGAACGGGGACCGTTACGAAGTCAACGTCGTACCGACCGGCGAACGACTGGTGGCGCCGTTCGAGATCGCGGAGGGCGTCCTGATCCCCCCAGGGAGCTACCATTGGAATCGCTTCCGGCTGGAGGCCGCGCTCGCTTCGAAGCGGAAGATCAGCGGCCAGTTCACCTGGTGGTTCGGCAACTTCTACAGCGGCACGCTTGACGAGTACGTCGCCACCGCGTCCTGGAAACCGTCACCTCTCGTCATCGTCGAGTCGAACTTCACGCTCAACGTGGGTCGCCTGGCGGAGGGCCACTTCCAGCAGCAGGTCGTCGGAACGCGCGTGCGCCTGAACGCATCGCCCGATCTCCAGTTCAACAGCTACGTGCAGTACGACAACGGGAGTGACAGCTTCGGGTCAAACACCCGGGTCCGATGGACCTTCTCTCCGCTGGGTGAGCTCTTCGTGGTGTACAACCACAACGTGCGGGAACTCCTGCACCCGATGGGTACGCATCGAGGCTGGGCATTTGGTTCGAACCAGTTGCAGGTGAAGCTGCAGTACGCCTGGCGCTACTGACCGGGTGGGTGATCGGCCGGGTCGTGATGCGTGGTCATCACGTCGCGCACACTGTCCACGGCATCATGCGTGCCGGCCACCGCAATGATGTCTCCCGGCCTGAGTTCCATGTCGCCGCGCGGCGAGACGGTCCTGGCGTCACCCCGCAGGACGGCGAGGACCGTCGCGCCGGTCAGCCCGCGCAGGTCGAGATCGGCCAGGGTCCGGTTCGCCGCCTGACAGCCCTCCTCGACGCGCATGGCAACGGGCTCCCCCAATCCCGGCAGTATGGAGTGCACCCGCTCGAGCGCATCGTCCATGCGTTTCATCGTGCCCTCGTCGGCGAGTCGCCGGGCCAGCGCAGCGGCGATCACCTCAGCGCCCGCTACGGCGTGCCCCTGAAGGTTCTTCGCCGTTCGCCACACCGCAGCCAGCAGGACCGCACCCGCTACGAATACCACAATGATGCCGGGAATCCGCGGCGCGAACGGCTGCGTGACGGCGACGATCAGGGCGACGGCGGCGAAGAGCAGCGCGAACTGCAGCGTCACCTCCAGTGCGCGGCGGGGGGCAGCCGCGAGATCCACGCCTTTCCGCTCCGGCGTCGGCAGCGCGCGCACCGCGATCGCTTTGCCAAGCAGTTGCGTGGACCGCACCAGGCCGAGCAGGAGCGGCGCCGCCAGAACCACAGCAGCGGTCACGATCACCGAGCGCGCCCGGGCCGGCGCGAGCCCCACCGCCTCACTCAGCCATCGGGCCAATTCGCCCAACTCCACCGAGAGTGCTATGACGATGACTGCGAGCAACACCGTGTCGATCAGCAGGACACGCACCAGTCGTCGGATCCGGCTGCGTCCACCGGCGCCTCCCGGAGACGCCCGCAGCCGTTCGATCCAGGAGCCGTAAAGGGCCGCGAACGTCTGCAACCGTGCCGGAAGCCGGGCATCTACCAGCGCGGCAATCCGCGGCGCCGAACGGATGAGGTACGGCGTGCTGAGCGTCGTGATGGCGGACACCGCGATCGCCACACCGTACAGCGCATCGCGCGTCGCACCGGTGCTTACGCCCACTGCGGCAATGATGAAGGAGAACTCGCCGATCTGCGCCAGGCTCATTCCCGCCTGGACCGCCGGGCGGAGCCCTTCCCCAATGAGGAACAGACCACTCGATACAGCCAGCACCTTTCCTGCCAACACGACGACCACGAGCACCCCGACCGCCCACCAGTATTCCACGAGCGTCGCCGGATCCAGGATCATGCCGACGGCCACGAAGAAGATGGCGACGAACAGATCGCGAACCGGGCTCACCAGCCGCTCCACCGCCTTCCCTTCGCCTGACTCCGCGATGAGTGACCCGGCGATGAAGGCGCCCAGCGCAACGGAGTAGCCCATGGAGAGCGCCAGAAGCGACGCGGCGAAGCAGATGCCCACGCTGCTCACGAGAATCGTCTCGGTGCGGCCGAGCCGCACCACGGCTCGGATCAGTCGTGGCACGACGAGCAGACCGATGCCGATGAGTCCTGCCAGGAATGCCCCGAGTCGCAGGGCCGTAGCCGTGATTTCACCCGGCGACAGGCCACCGCCCCGTCCCGCGGCCGTGAGCGTGGCTATCAGCAGGATGGCGATAATGTCCTCGACTATCAGGATACCGAACACCAGTTCGCCCACGCGGCCGCGCACTCCGTGCTCCGTGAACGCTTTCGCAATGATCGTCGTGCTGGAAATGGCGATGATCGCACCGATGAACACGCTCTCCATGGCCGTGAAGCCCAGCATGCGCCCGGTGACGTAGCCCAGTCCCATCATCACGCTGGTCTCGGCAATAGCGGCGAGACCCGCTGGCCCTCCCACCTGGAACAGCCGCCTCATGCTGAATTCCAGGCCGATGGAAAACATCAGCAGGATGACACCCAGTTCCGCCAGGGTGCGCACCATGGCCTGGTCCGCGACCAGCGGCACCGGGATGTGGGGCCCGACGATCATGCCGGCGAGCAGGTACCCGAAAACCACCGGCTGTCGAAGGCGCTGGAAGACCACGGTGGTGACCGCGGCGACGCAGAGGACCAGCGCCAGGTTGCGGAGGAACTCGTGGCCCTCAGGCATGTCGCCTCAAACCGAACATCGAGCCGGTCGACGCGCCAATCGCATACGTCGCCAGTGACACGGTGAGGGATATCAGGAACGGATAGGGATGCCCCGCGAAGCTCGCGACGAGGTAACTCGTCACCCCGAGCAGGAGCGTGGCCGCGGCCGTGCGCGCGCCGCCAAGGGACGTGAAGAGAGCGAAGCAGACGGTCACCAGCACGCCCGCGCTGCCGAACGCCGAGGCTTCCTCCACGAGTTCGAACACGCCCTCGGCGCGCACGGCCTGTACGTAGGCCACTGCACCGAACAACAGCACGCCGCCGCGCGCGATGCGCACCTTGCTGCGCTCCTCGGTCACGGCGAACACGGGCACAATGAGGTTGTGCGACATCAGACCGGAGGCCACCAGCAGCGTGCTGTCCACCGTGGAGAGGATGGCGGAGATGAGCCCGCCGGCGAAGATCGCGTAGACAATCGTCGGCAGATGGTACGAGGCGACCGCCGGAACGACCTGTTCGGCATCGGCCAGTCCGGGCGTGATCTGCTGCCCCAGCAGGCCGATCATCAATGGAATGATGCCGATCGCGATGTACAGTCCTCCCGCAACGAACGACGAGCGGCGCGCGATATCCGGAGTTCGGGTGGCGATCACGCGACCCACCAGCTCGGTGGCCACCACGGAACCGCAGATGGGAATGGCCCATTCCTCGGCGAACGCGAGCGGTGACACACCCTTTGCCGGCAGCCAGGTGACCGGGCCGGCGTCGCGGAGCACCGCCACGGCGCCTCCGGCATCCTGCAGGTTTCCCAGAACAGCGGCCAGCACCACGACCAGTCCCACCACAAGGATCGAGCCCTGAATGAGATCGGTGATGGCGTCCACCAGCAACCCACCGAACATGGTGTACAGCATCGTGAACCCGGCGGCACCGGCGATGGCCACATCGATGGGGATGCCTTCGGTGGCTGTCGCGAGCACGTGGCCGAATGCGCGGATCTGCGCCGCCGCCCAGAGGATCGACCCGGGCACCAGAATGATCGCCGCCAGTCGCTCAACGCCGATGGAGTATCGCTGTCGGAAGAGGTCGGCCAGCGTGGTGAGCTGGCGCTTCCAGAGTGGCCGCGCAAAGACGAGCCCCATGACAATGAGGCAGAGGCCGTACCCGAACGGCTCCGCGTTCGCCAGGGAGACGCCGTCGCGATAGGCGTTGCCCGCGGACCCCATGACGGTCTCGGCGCCGAACCACGTGGCAAAGATGGAGAACGTGGCAAGGACGTACCCCAGGTTTCGTCCTGCCAGGAGGTAGTCGGTTTCGTTCCTGATCCGGCGAGACACCCAGATCCCGATGCCGAACTGCAGGGCGAGGTACGCGACTATCGCTGCGAGGGCCGGCGTCATGACCTCAGATCCCTCCGAACACGAAGCCTCGTCCCAACGAAAGAACCCATCCGGCGGCGAGGTCCTCCGTCGCACGGCGCCTGGAGAGGTCCAGTCGCCAGACCCCGCCCACTTCCCGGATGGACGCGATGCGGAGGCCGGCGCCCAACTCGGAACCGCGCCGGACGGGTGCCCCGTGGTACCATGCTCCGGCAGTACCGCCAAACACCGCGGCGCCGACCCCCACCAGGCCGGCGAGCCGCTGCCAGGCGAGCCAGCGGTACTCCGTGGCCAGGACGAACTGCCGATCGCCGGTGAAGGAGTGGGCCGGGTAGGCCCGCAGGCCGGTCCCCAGCCCCAGGTCGAACTCGCGGCCCGGCGCCGGACGTCGCAGCACGCCGCCCGAGGCGTGGGCTACAATCAGATGACGCGGACCGGGTTGCAGCACGATCGACCCGGCCGCTTCCGCGGAGGCCGAGTCCGTGCCTTCAGCAGTCTGCAGCGCCGAGACCCGCACGCCGAGCCGGCCGAAACCGGACGGCAGACGCACGCCGATGCCACCACCTAACGACACGCCGATGCCCGATCGCTGGTATCCCCACGCGGCCGGCGCAAGCAGGATCCCGAACGACGCGGAGGTCCCCAGATCGACGTCCTCGACACGGTCCATGTGGATGACGTTCCGCACGCGGAAAAACCGGGGTGCACGGCGCGTCACGTAGGGGCCCGCCGTCAGGGTGACGGTCTTCGGCACGGTGGCGCGGTCCAGCAGCGGAACGATGTCCTCCCGGCGGACCTGCACCTGCATGCCCACACGCACGAAGCCTCGTGGACTGGCCGTGATGGCGGTGGCCGCGTCGGCACGGATCAGCGCGGCTTCGCGCCAGAGCGAGTCCACCGGCGCCCCACCGCCACCGGCGAAGCGAAGCAGCCGCCCTTCGGACCAGGCCCCGATGACCGAACCGCCGGCGCGCGCGGAGAGGCTCAGGAACGGAAAGCGCACAGCGAAGGTCCCGGCACGGCCGTCCGAACGATCGGTGAGCGATGCCCCGATCCCGACGTAGTCCGCAAGTGCGCGGGGCGTGTCGAACGCCACGGCAATCGAGCTCCGATCGGGATCGTTGCGGTAGGCCAGCACGGCGGCCGTTCGGGTTCCCAGCAGGTTGCCCTCCTGCAGCGAGAGGTCGAGGACGGATTGTGTCCCGCTGGTGGCGACCCCCACGCCCATCGTCGTGCTCCAGGCGTCGGCGGTCCACACCAGGATCACGACGCCGCTGTCGGTGCGTTCGTGGTCGATCGAGACGTCGCGGAAGATCCCGAGTCCCCGCAGGTTGCGTTCACTTTCGGCCATCAGGGCGCTGTCGAAGCGCTCGCCCTCGGCGAAAAGCAGCTCCCGCCGTATGACCCAGGGACGCGTCTCCACGTGCAGCGCGTTGGCCACACGGTACGGCCAGAATTGGACGGCCTCGATCGAGTCGAACACCGCCTCGCGCCGCACGATGACCGCGCGGATGCGATCGGGCGAGCGCCCCTGCGCGTCCGCGCGCGGCACGGCCATTGTGACACACAGCCAGACGATCGCAAGACGGCGAGGGGAGGCCGGGGGCATGGTGTCCACAAGGAACTCGCCGGAACGACAATCGCCAAGGTGCGCGATTGACCGGGGGTCGTCCCGGGGCGCAGATTGCAGCATTCCCCTGCGCCACAAAACGGCGCGCGGCACGACGCGTTTCTCACGAATCCGAGCCGCCATGTCAGACCCATCCGCGCCTCATCTCCAGCTTCTTGGTGGCCCCGGCGGTCCCCAGATGCGACGGGCCCTTCGCCTCCTGCTTGGCGTGCTGCTGCTGGTCCTCATTGTGGTGCCAACGGCAATGCGCATCGGGGCGGACCTGCTGTGGTTCAGGGAAATCGGTTTCGTGCGCGTGTTCACGACGGAGCTCCTGACCAAGTTTCTCCTGTTCGTCGTGGTGGGCGTTCTGGCGTATGTCCTGCTCGCGGTGAACCTCCGGCTGGCGCGGCGGCCCGGGCCCTTCGCCAACCAGTTCATGGGCCAGATCCCCGAAGCGCTGGCCGAGATGGTCGAACGCCTGCCGCGGCTCACGACACCCGTCGCAGCGGTTTTTGCGGTCATCGCCGGGATTACCGCCAGCGCCGCATGGATGACCGTCCTGCAGTTCCTGAACGGCCAGCCGTTTGGCGCCGTGGATCCTGTCTTCGGAAGAGACATCGGGTACTACACGTTCGCCCTGCCGGGCTGGTCGCTTCTCCTGCGGCTGCTCTCCACGCTCACGGTGTTCTCGGCCCTGCTGGCCGGATTCGTGTACCTGGTTCGCGGCGAGCTCCGGCCGCCGGCCCCGCGGCTGTTCATCTCACCGCGCGCCGGGACGCATCTTGGCGCACTGGTTGCGGTGTTTCTGCTCCTGGCGGCGATCCGGATCTGGCTCGTGGAGATTCCCGAGCTGCTGTACGCCAATACCGGACCGCTGACCGGCGCGAGCTACACGGATCTCAACGCGCGACGGCCCGGGTTGAACCTGTCGGCCATTGCCGCGTTGATCGGCGTGGGGGCGATCGGGTTCGGGATTGTGCGGCAGAAGGTGCTTCCCTGGGTGCCGTCTGCGGTTCTCGGTTGGATCGTGGTGAGCGTGCTGGGCCGCGGCGTGTATCCCACGTTGGTCCAGCGCCTTGTCGTCGCGCCGACGGAACTCACCCGCGAGCGGCCGTACATCGAGAACCATATCGTCGCGACCCGGACCGCCTGGGGCATCGACAGCGTCGCCATTCGCGACCTCACCGGCGACATTGCGCTGACCCTGGATGACATCAGGGCGAACGGCTCGACCATCGAGAACGTCCGGCTGTGGGACCGTGAGCCACTGCTGCAGACGTTCGGGCAGCTGCAGGAGATCCGGACGTATTACGACTTCATGGCGGTGGATGACGACCGGTACATGATTGAAGGCCGCTACCGCCAGGTGCTGCTCTCCGCGCGGGAGCTCAACACCGCCGCGCTCCCGACGCGATCGTTCATCAACGACCATCTGACGTTCACGCATGGCATGGGATTGACTCTGGCGCCGGTGAATCAGGTGACCGCCGAGGGACTGCCGGTGCTGTTCGTGAAGGACCTCCCGCCGGTATCGACGGTGGGGTTGAGCGTCACGCGGCCGCAGGTCTACTACGGCGAGTTGACCAATGCGTTCGCCATCGTGCGTACCAAACTGCCGGAGTTCGACCATCCATCGGGCGACGAGAACATCACGGCCTACTACGAGGGCAGCGGCGGCGTACCGCTCACCTTCTGGAACCGCGCCCTGCTCGCCTGGCATTTTGCGTCGCTCAAGATGCTCCTGTCAGGGGACATCACCACCGAGAGCCGCATCCTGTACCGGCGCCACATCGTCGATCGGGTCTCGCGCGCCCTCCCCTTCGTGCGGCTTGACGAGGATCCCTACCTCGTGTTGACCGATGCGGGCGAGATGGTGTGGTTGATGGACGCCTACACCAGCACGTCGCGCTACCCGTACGCCGCCCGGTTGAGCGACGGCACTTCGTACATGCGCAACAGCGTGAAGATCACGGTGGACGCGTACAACGGGACGGTGCGGGCCTACATCGCCGACCCGAACGACCCAATCATCCGGACGCAGGCGCGGATCTTCCCCGGCATACTGCTGCCGATGGATTCCATGCCGGCGGACGTGAGGCGCCACATCCGGTACCCCGAGGACCTGTACCGGACGCAGGCCACCCTGTTCACGATCTACCACATGACGGAGCCGGAGCAGTTCTACCACCGTGAGGATCAGTGGCAGATTCCGGTGGTCGATCAGGGGCGCGAGCGCAACCCCTTCATGCGGCACATCGTGATGCGGCTGCCAGATGAGGAGCAGGCCGAGTACATCTTCATGACTCCGTTCACGCCGCGCCAGAAAGACAACCTGGCGGCATGGATGGTAGCGCGGAACGACGGCGCGAATTACGGACAGCTCGTGGTCTACCGGTTCCCCAAGCAGAGTCTCGTGTTCGGCCCGCGGCAGATCGTGAACCGGATCAACCAGGACACCGAAATCGCGCGGCAGATCACGCTGTGGGATCAGCGAGGGTCCGAGGTGATCCGTGGCGAGCTGCTGGTGATTCCCATCGAGAAGTCGCTGATCTACGTGCAACCACTGTACCTGCGGGCCGAGGGCGGGCAGATCCCGGAGTTGAAGCGGGTAGTGCTGGCGCACCAGAACCAGGTCGTCATGGCGGAGACGCTGGAAGGGGGCCTGGCGCTCCTGTTCGGCGAAGGCGCGGGGCAGTTGCCCCCGTCGTCGGTCGCAGCCGAGACGCCGGTGGCGGCTCCGGGTGCCCCCGCGGTGGTATCGCCGGTGACGCTGCGTCAGCTGGTGGAGCTGTACGACCGGGCAACGGCCGCGCAGCGGGCCGGGAACTGGGCCTTGTATGGCGAGGAGATGACCCGGCTGGGCGACTTGTTGAGGCGGTTGAGCCAAACGTCGCCCCCGCAGAGGGAGTAAGTCGCGGTCCCAGGCGATGCTGGCTTGGCCACACTCGGGCTTCCATCTGCATGATGCTCTGTTGGTGTCTGCATGATGCTCTGTTGGTGCCCGAAA
>DASWGU010000214.1:0-3679 GCA_036393555.1 Gemmatimonadaceae bacterium | reverse complement strand
CGAGCGTGAGGTAATACGCCGGAGCCGGCCAGCGGCGATAATGGCGGACGTCCGACCATGTTCCCCCCAGCGTCGGTCGTTTTGAGGATTGTTCCGTTCGAGCCCACCACCCAGCCGGTGCGCCCGTCGGCGGCAAAGCTGACGCTGTTGAGCCAGGCGGAGGAGTTGGCTACCTGCGTCGTCCAGGTTGACCCCGCGTCCGAGGTCTGGAGGATCGTGCCGCCCTCACCCACCGCCCAGCCGGTGCGGACATCGGCGGCAAAGGTGACGCTTTCAAGACCGGCGGAGGAATCGGATACTTGAGGCGACCAGGTTGCGCCTGCGTCCCCTGTGTGAAGAATCGAGCCCTGGTCTCCCACGATCCAGCCGGTGCGCCCATCGGCGGCAAAGGTGACGCTGTTGAGCCAGGCGGAGGAATTGGAGACCTGAGGCGTCCAGCTTGCCCCCGCGTCCGCGGTGTGGAGGATGGTGCCGCCCCGGCCCACGGCCCATCCGGTGCGGGCATCGGCGGCAAAGGTGACACTCTCAAGCCAGGCGGAGGAATTGGATACCTGAGACGACCAGGTCTTGCCCGCGTCCGTGGTGTGAAGGATGGCGCCGCTACCGTCACTGCTGCCGCCCACGACCCACCCGGTGCGCCCATCAGTGGCAAGAGTGACGCCGTCAAGTCCAGCGGAGGAATTGGTTACTCGAGTTGACCAGGTTTTGCCTGCGTCCGTGGTATGAACGATTGTGCCTTCGTATCCTACCGCCCATCCGGTGCGGCCATTGGCGGTAAAGGTGACGTCCAACAACCAGGCGGAGGAATTGGACACCTGATACGACCAGGTCTGGCTTGCGTCCGTCGTATGAAGAATTGTGCCCATTTCTCCCACCGCCCAGCCGGCGCGTGCATCCGCGGCGAAGGTGACGCTTTCAAGGCCGGCGGAGGAATTGGTTACGAGGGGCGACCAGGTTGTCCCCGCGTCTGCGGTATGAAGGATGGTGCCACCCTTGCCCACGGCCCAGCCGGTACGCCCGTCGGCGGCAAAGGTGACGTCCAACAACCAGGCGGAGGAATTGGATACCTGAGGCGACCAGGTTGTCCCCGCGTCCGTGGTGCGAAGGATGGTGCCGTTCTCACCCACGGCCCAACCGGTGCGCCCATCGGCGGCAAAGGTGACGCTCTCGAGCCAGGCGGAGGACTTAGATGCCTGAGTCGACCACGTGTTGCCCGCGTTCGCGGTGTGGAGGATGGTGCCGCCTCCACCCACCGCCCAGCCGGTGCGCCCATCGGCGGTAAAGGTGACGCTGTTGAGCCCAATGGAGGAATTGGACAACTGGGGCGACCAGGTGGAGCCCGCGTCAGCGGTGTGAAGGATCGTGTCATCTTCGCCCACGACCCATCCGGTGCGCCCGTCGGCGGCAAAGGTGACGCTCGACAGCACGGCGTAGGAGTTCGATGCCTGGGGCGACCAGGTTGTCCCCGCGTCGGTGGTGCGAAGGATGGTGCCGCCATCACCCACCGCCCAGCCGGTGCGCCCATCGGCGGCAAAGGTGACGCTGTTGAGCCATTCGGAGGAATTGGAGGCCTGGGGCGACCACGTCATGCCCGCGTCCTCGGTGTGGAGGATGGTGCCGGAGTCCCCGACGACCCAACCGCTGACTTCGCTGGCAAAATGGATCGAGCGCAGGGAAGGTATTCCATCGACCGCTCCCGTTTCGGATGACATGCCACTTCCGCCCTTCGCGGTCGCGCTCGATGGGGACTGGATCCTGCGGGCGACTCCCGCGTCGGCAGGAGCCGTCTTCTGAAGCGCGCTTTCGTTCTGCGCGGGTGACGCCTCCCGGTTCCCCGCGGGGGCGATGACGGGACGATACTGGAACTGCAATTCCCAATTCCGGCCGCCGCTGTTCGTATGGTAAATCAACCCTCCTGCGGTGACGATCCAACCCTTTTCTCTGCCTGGCAGGAAATACACGTCGTTTATATCGACAAGGGGAAGGTTTGCCAGACGCAGCGCCGGATTACGTTCCACGGGATTCCAAAACCAGGCGAGTCCGCGGAGAGGCCGGGCGGGGTTCGAAGCCGGCGGTTGCAGCCAGCAAAACCAGATCGTCGACAGGCAGAACAGACTCAGCGCCCCGAGAAACCAATGCCGTCGGCGGCGCTGCACGCGGGCAACGCCGCCACCGACACGAGGCGGGGACTTTCTCCCCGCCATTTTGCTCATGATATTTGATGGTGGTGCAGAAGCCATCGGCGGCTACAGCCGGCAACCCGGGAGTTCCTGTTCCCCGGCGTCGTGTTTTATCAAGCGCTGTTGAATATCCCCGGTCTGGCCGATGCAGGCGATGGGCTCTGCTTCGACATCGATTCCTCCGCGGAAGTCTCGTTCCACCCTGCCTCCGCGTCCATCGTTCCCGCTTTGCGAGACATTGATTTTCTGGATTCTTCGTCCCAGCTAGCGGCCGGCGAGGGCGGCGCGGAGCACGGGTTCGAAGATGGCAGCCTGTCGCATGAACCCGAGATCGTTGGGATGCGAACCGTCCGTTGCGCCTTCGGCGTCATCGCCCAGCAGATCGTCTCCGGGCACGTAGAAGAGTCCGGTGACGCCCCCGGCTTGCAGTTGTTCGAAGCACTCGCGCAGCGCCGCATGGTTGTCGGTGTGGTGCTGGTTTCGCGCCGGCAGAATCCACGAGTTGGTGTTGCGGCGGTCCTCCACGAGCACGATGGGCGTGTCGGGGTGCGCGGCGCGGAGTTGCTTCACGAGGGGGATGCATCTTTCCCGGACCAGGTTCGCGTTCATGTTGGGCAGGCAGTCGATCACGTAAACGGCCGCGTCGATCAGCACGAGCAATTCGCCCACGGCTGCGTCCATGCGACCATTGCCGGAGAAGCCGAGGTTCACCACGGGGCGGTCGAAGCGGCGCCCCAGCATCGCGGTGTGCACCATGCCCGGGCGCGATGCGCTTGCCCCGTGCGTGATCGAGGTGCCGTAGAAGACGATCGGCCGGCCAGCGCGCGGGGCGAGGGTCTCGAACCTGGCGTCGGGCGGCACGCCGATGGAGAGATTCTCGATGCCATTGAAGAGCGGCAGGTAGACGGCGTATTCGCGGAAGCCGGGGGCGAGACCATCGATGATCTGCTGGCGCACGACCTGTCCATCGGGCCGGGCGACGCCGGCCCAGCGCCAGCGGCCCGATTCGTCGCGGGCATAGAGGTCGAGGCCGCTCGCGCCGATGGGCGTCATGTTGGATCCGTTCAGCCTTTCCTTGAGCAGGGTGTAGTCGGCCCAGATCAGCGGCGCGTCGGTCTTGAAGCGCACGAGCATGCCGGCGCTGTCGCGGCTGAGATTCCAGACGGCGGGGGTCACCTTGCCATCGGCGACGGCGGGCAGGCGATCGAACCATCGCTTGCGTTCGAGCTCCGGCCAGGCGCGGCCCTCGGCGCCCCATGCGGTGACATCGTGCCAGTTGAGCGCGGGCTCCGCCGGAGGAGTGGGTGCGACCGCAGTGACCGGGGCCGATGCAGCCGGCGGAATCGCGGCAGGTTGAGTGCGGCCCACGGCGCATGCAAAAACTGCAGCCAGCGACAACGCGAGAAAACGACCCATGGGGCAGAGATTCATCCGGTCCATGCTGGCCGTTCCCCGCGCGCGAGGAAAGCGCGATCCCCGTCATCGCCTGCTCATTCAGG